>JAEEIO010000181.1 GCA_016281405.1 Clostridiales bacterium
CCGGGCTCATGCTCTCCGACCTGCGGGCGGAAATGGAGAAAAACGGGCTTTCGATAACCTGGGACGAAGACGTCGCCCGATACATCGCCGAAAAGGGGCAGTCGAACGAATACGGCGCCCGCAACCTCCGCAGGCTCATAGAAAAGGAGATAGAGGACGAGGCGGCAAAGCTCATAGTCGGCTCTTACGGCGAAAACGTCACCTCCGTAAAGGTGACGCGCGACGGGGACGGACTGAAGGTCTCCGCCCTGTAAAAAACCGCTTAAAAAACCTGTCCCCGGCGCGTTTTACGCGCCGGGGATATTTTTGTTTCCGTTTTTGTGCAGAGTGCAAAAAAATCATTATTTTTTTCTTTACAGATAGGGCATATTGTAGTAAAATATATTATAATACCTAAGCTGGGTAGTAGGATCGTTTCAAACCATAACAAAAGGACGTAGTATGAAAAAGATCTCGGTAATTCTTTTGATAGTTTCGGCCGTTTTGCTTTTGACGGTCTTTTCGGCTAATGCCGCGGGAATAACGCTTGAAACCGAAAACGGCACGGCGAGAGCGTCCGTTTCGGGTGATTTCGACGGAGAAGTGACCGTGGTAGTCTGCTCATATACGAATATCGGAAGGACTTACGCCGCGCGCGTTTTCAAAGGAGACTGCGCCTTTTTGAGATCCTGCGATATGGCGCTTTCGGTCCCCGAAGGGGGAAGCGCGAGGGTTTTCGTTTTGGACGGCGAAAACGTCCCGACGGATTTAGCTGAAAAGCTGACCTTCAAAATACAGCCCGTGTCGCAGACGGTGAAGGACGAGCCGTCGCGCCTTACGGCTGAGGTATACGAAAACGACGGCGTAAATTACGCCTATCAGTGGTATGAAAACGGCGAGGCGCTTTCGGGCGAGACCTCCAAGGTGCTGACCCTTTCGCCCGAGCATGAAAACGAGCGGAGGACCTATTACTGCAAGGTCGAGACAAGCGGCGGCGCGGCGCAGGCAGCTATCTCAAAGGAAGCCGTCGTAACTTACGAAAAGAAAGAGATAAACACCGTCTGGTTCGGCGGCTATTCATTGGGCTCGTACAGAGCGCAGGATACGACGGCCTCGATGCTTGAGGAAAAGTACGGGGTCCCCGTGAACGTGACCGACGTTATCACAAGCCACTACAGCGTTTATAATACTTACAACGTCTGGGAGATGTTCGACGACCCGTCGAACCTCAATACCATGACCTTTAAGACGACCGAAAGCCCCACCCGCTTCAAGAACGGCATAGAGGCGCCGGACGTCGACCTCCTTTTCATCGCCGTCGGCAGAGATTATTCGCTTTATTCGACTACGTCGAAAAACCGCGAGCTTAATTCCTTCCGCAAGATAGCGAGAGTGCTTTCGGTAAACAATCCGAACGCCGCGATAATACTTTACGCCCCTTACGGGCATACCGTCGGCTTTGAGGAAGACTTTAAGTCGGCGCCCGGGATAAACGGCTATGAAGCGCAGGCTACGGCGATAAGGGCAAACGCCGTCGCGATAAGGAACGCCCTTATCTCCGACGGATATATAAAAGACGTAAGGATAGCTTACGCGTGCGACGCGTTTCTTGAATTTTCGGGCGGCGATACCGCTTTTATGAAAAAAACTCTTTTCAGACCCGAAAGATGGGCGGCGAGCGACTCGGAGGGAAAAAGCACTACCATGGGCTATAACTTCGCAAACCGCGCGTCCTCCGCGGGCGCCTATCTCGCGGCGTCCTCCCTTTACGCGGCGGTCACGGGCGAGTCGCCCGTGGGGCTTAACGCCGGAGGCGGCAAATATTATTTCTTAGACTCGGATATATGCTCCTTCTACGACCCCGAGACGGTCAAGGCGAGGGAATATTCGTCCCTTACGGGCGAAGAACTCGCGCTTTCGCTTCAAAAGGCGGCGCACAGGGCGGCGTTCGGAAACGAGGATTATCCCGACGTAAATGAAAAGCGCGTCTTTACCGAAGAGATAACGGGCGAATATACCGAAAGACTTCCCGAAAACGACGGTTACTTTATCAATACGCTTTTGTCAACGGAAAACGACCTTTATTATTCGCTCAACTCTTATCTTTTGGACGGAAAGCTTTATAAGGCGGGCGAGAGCGTGGCGATAGACGGCGCGGCGGACATAGACGGCGTCGCTTACAAAGATTACGCGACAATGCCCGCGAAGGACGTGACCTCCGGCTCGCCCGACACGAGCGGGATAGACGTCTCGGTAAGGCAGAACGCGGCGCTCGGCTCCGATCTGCTCCTCTGCGGCGGCGCTCTTTCGGGCACGCTCGAATATAAAGCGAAATACAATGGCGTATCCGATACCGAAACGCTTTTCCGCTACGGCCATTTCCTGCCCTTAAACGTGACCCTTCCCGAAAGCGGAACGCTTGAGGTTACGGCGGGCAAGGGGTATGAAAAGACCCTTTCCGGCAAAACCTTTATGCTTACGCTCCCCGTAGACGGCTCGGATATCACCTTGAAATGGAACGGCGAAACGCGCGTTATAAAAACGGGCGGGCTCACCCTTTCGCCTCGCGCCGGCATGGCGGAGCTCAAAACCATGGCTTACGCCTTTCTCGACAGAGGCATGCGCTTCCAGTACGACCAGCTCAATATGGACAGGGCTTCAAGGATGAATTACAGGTCGAAGCTCGGCGTCCTGCCCGAATTCGCCACGATGCA
>JAEEIO010000182.1 GCA_016281405.1 Clostridiales bacterium
AGTGGCTATAGGGAAAACGACTGTTTCAGAAATAAGACAGATAACGGATCACGGAAAAGCGCAATCGTTCAATGAAAGTTCGTTTGAATTTATCATTAGGGACAAAAACAAGCCCGCCATTTCTTTTGGCATTGTCACAGCATCCAATGCAAAATTTCTCACCACCACGGGCGTAATGACCATAAGCTTTGAATACGACGAAACGCTCGGCGAACACGTCGTTTCGGCCATGGAATTCACCGAAGGCTGCCCGATAAATCCCGAAGACATTATCTGAAACCAATTAAAAACGCCCCGCTTATGCGAGGCGTTTTTGCGTTTGTCAGACTTCCGTAATTACGGGCAGTATCATCGGGCGGCGCTTGGTCTTCTCGAAAAGATAGGAGGAAAGCGCGTCCTTGAGGTCGTTCTTCATCGACTGCCAGTCGACGCCGCCCGCGCCGAAATAGGGCTCGAGCGACTTGTAGGCCACGGCCTTGATGCCGGTTATCAGGTCGTCCGACTCCTTGACGTAGACGAAGCCTCTGGAGATTATATCGGGCCCCGAAACGAGGTTGCAGTCGGTGTCGAAGGCGCAGACGACGACGAGCAGGCCGTCCTGCGCGAGGTGCATTCTGTCACGGAGCACCACGCTCCCGACGTCGCCGACGCCGAGACCGTCGACGAGCACCTTGCCCGACGGCACGCTCGCAAGCATTTTGCCGCCGTCCTTCGATATCTCGAGGACGCTTCCGTTTTCGAGAATAAAGATATTCTGCACCGAAACGCCCATGGCCTTAGCCAGCTCGGCGTGCTTTTTGAGGTGGCGGTATTCGCCGTGGACGGGGATGAATATTTTCGGCTTGGTGAGCGCAAGCATGAGCTTGAGCTCCTCCTGGCAGGCGTGGCCCGAGACGTGGAGCTCGTCGCCCGGGTCGTAGGCGACCTCGGCGCCCGACTTGAAGAGCTCGTTTATGACCTTGGTGATGAGCTTTTCGTTTCCGGGTATCGCGGAGGAGGACATAAGGACGAGATCGTTATAACCTATCTCAACCTTGCGGTGCTCGGAAAAGGCCATTCTGTAAAGGCCCGACATCGGCTCGCCCTGCGAGCCCGTCGTAATTATGACGAGCTTTTCGGGGGCATAGCCCGAGATGCTGTCTATCGAAATGAGAGTGTTTGCGGGTATTTTCATGTAGCCCAGCCGCATGGCGACGTTGACTATGTTTTCCATGCTCCTGCCGACGACTGCAACCTTGCGGCCGTAGCGCGAGGCGGCGTCGATGACCTGCTGGACGCGGGCGACGTTGGAGGCGAAGGTGGTGACTATTATCCTCTTTTTCGAGGCCTTGGCGAAGATGTTTTCAAGCGCGCCGCCGACCTTCCTCTCGCTCATGGCGTAGCCCTGGCGCTCGACGTTTGTCGAGTCGGAGAGAAGCGCCAGAACGCCCTGCCGTCCGAGCTCGCCGAGGCGGGTAAGGTCCATCATTTCGCCCTGGATGGGGGTGGTGTCGAGCTTGAAGTCGCCCGTGTGGATGATGAGTCCCGCGGGGGTCGATACGGCTATCGCCACCGAGTCGGCTATCGAATGGTTGGTGCGGATAAGCTCGGCGTCGAAGCTCCCGAGGCGGATGTGTCCGCCTATCGGCACCTCGATAAGATTGACGCTCGAATTGAGCCTGAACTCCTTTAATTTTTCCTCGACGATGCCGAGCGTCAGCCTCGTGCCGTAGACGGGGACGTTTATCTCGCGAAGGACGTAGGGCAGCGCGCCGATATGGTCTTCGTGGCCGTGGGTCAGAAGTATGCCGTGGATCTTTTCCTTGTTCTTGACAAGGTAGGTTATGTCGGGGATGACAAGGTCGACGCCGGGCATCTCCTCGTCGGGGAACTCGAGACCGCAGTCTATTATGACCATTTCGCCCTTGTATTCTATAACGGTCATGTTTTTGCCTATCTCGCCGAGCCCTCCCAAGGGGATGATGTTTACCTTTTCTCTTTCTTTTTGCTGAGGCTTTGCCGCCTTTTTGGGCGTTTTCGCCGCCGGCGCGGCGGACTTTTTGGCCTTTTCGGGTATAACTGCCTCGCCCGCCGTTTCGGGGTGGCTTTGACCCGTCTTCTTTTCGTTTTTCAGCTTGCGGAAGCCGCGGTTTTTACTTAGCTTTTCTTCGTTTTTAACGTTTCTTTTTTCCTGTTTGCTCATAAATCTTTCCTTTCATGCAAACTGCGGCGCGTGAAAACGCGCCCGATTGTAATTTCGGACAATAAGACGCCGCAAACGCGCTGAAAGATAAAAGCCTTTGGCTTTTACCGTTTACGTCTTTTGCTATTCTTTTTAACGATCTCGTGGAAAAGTTAATTTCCGTTGCCATTATTATAGCACAAAAAAGCGGTTTGTCAACACAAATTTCGTTCGACAAATCCCGCGGCGGGATTCAAATCGAAAAATATATAAGAATTGTTTACTCTGCCTCGTTTCATGTGATATAATAAAATAAAGGAGTTAAAAGCCATGAACAAGAAGATAATTATTTCCGTAATAGCCGTGGCGGCGGCGGTCGCGCTTGTTTGCGCCGCGGCGGCGGTGCTTTTTGCGACGGGCGTTTTCAACCCGCCGCAGGTCAATAAACGGTTGACGCTTGATTTTAACAACGACGGGAAGAAAGAAACCGTCGAAATAAGAGCGCTCGGGCGTGACGCCGACGAAAATTACAGTCTGACAGCCTTCGGAAACGCGGGAGAAAAACTGGTTCTGGAGTTGAACCGTTTTCACGTCGGATGGGACAGTATAAGCCTCTGCCGGTCGGGTGACGGTTATTGTTTGCTGGAATACAATCCTTATGCAAACCAAGGCCTCGCGGATTATTATTATAATCTCTACGGCTATTCCGAAGAAAAGGGCTTTTATCTTAAAGAGAGCGACGCGGTTCGGTTTGATAAAAACGGCAAGGAGCCGCTTCCCGTGGACGAAATGCTTCGTTTTGCCGACAAAATCAATAACTATTTGCAAGACAGCGAGCTTTTGATAAGCACGTTAAACGGCGAGCTTACCACAGACGGCAAATTGCCGGACGAACGTTATTCGTGGGTCGAAGAGTTTGTGACCGACGGGGATTTGAGCCTCGGGCAAAAGTTGAACGCCTACAGCGAAGAATTTGTAAAACAGTATCACAACGGCGAGGAATAAGAAGAAATTTCGTTCTACTTTTTTCGCGCAAAAAAAATATCCCGCGGTTCACGCGGGATATTTTTGATATTTCCGATTATTTGGGCACCTTTTCCCAGTCCTCGAGGAACTTCTTGACGGCGTTCTCGGTGTTGGGATTCTTGGCCATCTGCATAATGACCTTGAAGGGCATGGTGGCTATGTCGACGCCCATTTTGGCGAGCTCCACGACGTGGACGGGGTGACGGACGGAGGCGGCGACTATCTTGGTCTCGGTGATGCCCTGCGCGTCGAAGATGTCTCTTATCTCTTGGGCGAGATCGAGGCCGTTTTCACCGATATCGTCGAGACGGCCGACGAAGGGGGCGACGTATTTGGCGCCGGCGTTGGCGGCAAGTATTGCCTGCGGAGCCGAGAAAATGACGGTGACGCAGACGTTTATGCCTTCGGACGAAAGCGTCTTGACGGCTTTTAAGCCTTCGGGGATCATGGGGATCTTGACGACTATGTTCTTGCTTATCTTCGCAAGCTTTCTGCCCTCTTTTATCATGCCGTCGGCTTCGAGGCTTAAGACCTCGGCGAAGATGGGGCCGTCGACCATAATGGAGGTGACGTCGGCGATTATGTCGTCGAATTTTCTGTTTTCTCTCGAGATTATCGAGGGATTGGTGGTAACGCCGGAGATGGCGCCCATATCGTAGGCGGTGCGTATGTCGTTGATATTGGCGCTGTCGATAAAGATTTTCATGGGAAAAGACTGCTCCTTTTTGTAATTTGTGTTTTGCTCTTTTGATATTTTACCACTAATCGACGCTTTATGCAAGCGTTTTCACAAGGTTATTCGGCGCCGTCGCGTTTTCTTATCTCGACGCGCCTGATTTTGCCCGAAATGGTCTTGGGGAGCTCGTCGACGAACTCGACGACGCGGGGATATTTATAGGGCGCCGTCAGCTTCTTGACGAAATCCTGGAGCTCCTTTTTGAGCTCTTCCGACGGCGTATATCCTTTCGCGAGGACGATGGTCGCCTTTACGGCCTTGCCGCGGAGCTCGTCGGGCACGCCCGTGACGGCGCACTCCAGCACCGACGGATGCTCCATTAAAACGCTTTCTATCTCAAACGGCCCTATTCTGTAGCCCGACGACTTTATGAGGTCGTCGTCGCGGCCGACGTACCAGAAATATCCGTCCTCGTCGCGCCACGCCATGTCGCCCGTGTGATAGTAGCCGTCGTGCCACGCCGACGCCGTCTTTTCGGGGTCGCGGTAATACTCCCTGTACATCCCTATCGGGCGTCCCTCGGAGGTGTCCAAGACTATTTCGCCGACGTCGCCCGTCTTGGTAAGACTGCCGTCCGAATTGAGAAGGTTTATCTTATACCCCGGCGACGGCTTGCCCATCGACCCTATCTTCATCGGCGCGCCGACGAGGTTGCCGACGGTGAGGGTCGTCTCGGTCTGGCCGAAGCCCTCGTGAATTTCGAGCCCCGTGTATTCGAGGAACTTGTTGTAGACCTCGGGGTTAAGTGCCTCGCCCGCCGTGCAGGCGTATTCGAGCGATTTCAAAGAGTATTTCGACAGATCCTCTTTTATGAAAAAGCGATACATCGTCGGCGGCGCGCAGAAGGTCGTCACCTTGTATTTGTCGATGTAGGAGAGTATCTCGTCGGCGTGGAAGCGGTCGAAATCGTAGGTGAAGACCGTCGCGCCGCAGAGCCACTGGCCGTAGAGCTTGCCCCAGAGCGCCTTGCCCCAGCCCGTGTCGGAGATGGTGAAATGGAGCCCGCCCTCTTTTACGTTATGCCAGTATTTCGCCGTTATGAAATGCCCGAGCGGATAGGTGTAGGTGTGGGCGGCTATGCGGGGATAGCCAGTCGTGCCCGAGGTGAAGAGCATAAGCATTATGTCCTCGGAGGCGTTATACGGCTCTTTTCTTACGTAGATGTCGGACGCGGCCTCGACGCCCTTGTCGAGGTCGAGCCAGCCATCCCTCGCGCCGTTGGCCATTATCTTCAGCTCAAGCTCGGGGCATTCGGGGATGGCCTGCTCTATGTGGTCCCACACGTCGCCGTCGGACGTCGCTATGACGGCCTTTACGCCCGCCGCGTTGAAGCGGTAGACGAAGTCCTTTTTCATAAGCTGGTTCGTGGCGGGTATGACTATCGCCCCGATTTTATGAAGCGCCACCATGACGAACCAGAACTGATAGTGTCTTTTTAAGACGAGCAGCACCCTGTCGCCCTTTCTGACGCCGACCGACTCCAGGTAATTCGCCGTCTTCGACGAATACCTCGCCATATCGGCGAAGGTGAAACGCCGCTCCTCGCCTTTGCCCGACACCCATAACATCGCGTCGTGAGAGGCGGTCGCGGGGTCGCTTCCGAGGGCGTCGACGACGTCGAAGCCGAAATTGAAATGCTCCCCGGGCGTGAATTCGATCTTATTCAGAACTCCCGACTCGTCGAAGCCGGTTTTTACAAACTTTTCGTATACCATAATTATTCTTCCTTGCCGCCCCGCTCCATGACGACGGCGAGAAACTCGCAGTCGCCGTCCAGGGCTATCATTCCGTGCTTGTGGGCGCTGTTATAGTAGATGCAGTCGCCCTCCGTAAGCTCTTCTATATGGTCTTCGATCCTTACGCGAAGTTTTCCTTTAAGGACGTAATCGAACTCCTCGCCCTCGTGAGTGGCGACGGGGATCTCCTTGTTCGCCGCCTCGGGGTCGTATTTCGCAACGACGAGAAACGGCTCGGAGATCTTGCCGCCCTCGCCCCTGAAATTCATGGCGAGATGCTGATATTTGAAATACTTTCTTCTCTCGATCGGCGTCCCCTCGCCCTTTCTGACTATCGAGTAGAGCGACAGCCTCGGGACCTCGCCCGTGATAAGCTCGGAGATGTCGACGCCGAAGCGTCTCGCGCACTTATAGAGGAAGGTGAAGGAAAAATCGCTTTTTCCGTTTTCGGCGGCCGTGTAGGCTTCGACGGGGACGTCCGCGACCCTTGCCATCTCCTCGGGCGATATCTCCATGGTAATTCGCAGTCCGCGTATTCGTTCGGCGATCTCGGCAATCTGTTCGTTAAGCATGATTTTTCCTCCTTAAAAATAAAAAATCGCCCCGAAAAATCGGGACGAAAATAATTTCCGCGTTACCACCCGTCTTGGCGCCTCGCGCCCTCCTTCGGGATCCTTTAATCCCTTCGCCTTTAACGGAGCTTACCGTAGCCGCTTAAATATCGGCGGCTCCCCTCGGGAGTGATATTCGGTCGGGACCTCTGCCGCTTTCCACCTGCCGCGGCTCTCTTTGAGAGGCTGATCCGTCCGACGGTCTCCGTCTTCGGGTTTTCGTGGTCTTATAACGGAATCATTGTATCACGCCCCGCGCCGTTTGTCAAATACTTTTTTCAAATAGTGTCAAAAAGGACAAAAAGAGGTAAATAACCGCCGTAACTCTTGACAATCCCGTAAAATGAATATAAAATAAATAATATAATGGAAGAATAATTTTTCCTTTTTGTTACGGAGGCCGAAAAATGCCTGAATTAGCGCCCTACTGGTTTTCCATCGTCGTGCTCGGCGTGATCGTCATAATACTTCTCATAAGGTCGAAGATCTACCGTGACCGCTTCATGTTCAGCGTCGAGAAACTGACCGACGCTTCCATAAAACTGCAAAACACGGCCGACGAGGTATACACCGTCGTAGCCGTCGACAGCTGCAGCGGCGTCTTCGGCGACGCCGAGCAGAAAAAAGCCATGCTCGGCAAAAATTTCCTCGACTACGTCGCCGCCGAGGACCACGTCAGAATGCTCACCGTTATCTCCCGCGTCGAGAAGGCCCCGGGCGACTCGGTCGACGTTCATTTCCGCTTTATGTCCCCGTCGGGCAAAATATGGCTCCTCTCCAAAATCGCTCTCCGCGAGGACGGCTGCATCTACTGTTTCGGCCAGAACGTCACGAGGCTTAAAAAATCCGAGGAAGACCTCCGCGTCTCGCAGGAGAAATTCCGTCTCGCCACGGGTCACATGACCGAGCTCTTCTTCGAGTTCGACATCGCCACCAAACGCGTCAAGCTCGGCGAAAACGTCAAGTCCGAAATGCGCTTCAGCAAGAGCGAATTCGACCTCGACGAGTTCATAAACGAAGAGGGCATCTTCGAAGAAGACAGAAAACCCTTACGCGATATGTTCGAGCGTATGTCCTGCGGCGAAAACTCCGCGAACGGCTCGATGAGAATAAAGGACGTCCACGGCAACGTCAACTATTTCAAGGTCGCCATGACCAACATATACGACTCCCTCGCCCTTCCCGTCCTAGCCGTCGGCACGGCGCTCAATATCACCGCCGAGAAGGAAAACGAGATAAAGGCCGAGAAGGAAAGAGCCCACCGTGAGTCGCTCATGAAGCAGTCTCTCGCCGCCTATATAATCAACCTGACCGAAAGGCAGATCATGGCCGCCTACGTCGACGGAAGATCCATATCCCCGACCGAAACGGGTCTCGACTTCCTCGTAAGAGAGTGCGAGCGCGTCATCCACGAGGAAGAGATAGACAAGATGCGCGAGTGGCTCAACGACGTCATACTCAACCGCAAGGAGGACCGCGGCTTCATCACCTCTTACGACTACCGCCGTCTCGTCGACGGAAAATATATCTGGTGCAACTGCTCCGTCTCCGTCTACGACGAGGACGACGACAAGTTCGCCCTCATCTGCGTCCGCGATATAAACGCCCGCAAACTCGAGGAGCAGGCGCTCCAGTATCGCGCCGAGCGCGACCCGCTGACGGGCATTTTCAACCGTTCGAGCATAGTGAACTACGCCGCGGACAAGATAGCCTCCGCGCCCGAAGATAAGATAACCGCCGTCTTCTGCATGGATATCGACGACTTCAAGAAGATAAACGACCGCAACGGTCACGCCGAGGGCGACCGCCTTCTCACCGAGCTCGCGGGCGTCTTCGCCCTTTACAGCAAGCCTTACGGCGAGGCGGGACGTATCGGCGGCGACGAATTCATGTGCGTCCTCACCGAGCTTTCGTCCAAAGAGACGGCCTTCGACGTCGCCGATCTCTTCATATCGGCGGCCTCCAAGCTGACTGCCGCCGACGGCAACAATGTCCGCATAAGTATCGGCATAGGCTTCGCGCCCGACGACGGCGACAGCTTCGCCGTCCTCTACAAATGCGCCGACGAAGCGCTCTACGAGGCCAAGGCGAGGGGCAAGAACCGGTACGTCAGCTACGAGGAAAAGAAAGAATCGGAAAATGCGAAATAACGAAGAAAAGCGGCCGCAGGAAAAGCGCGGCCGCCTTTTGAACATATTGGTAAACTCGATAGGCGTGATAATTTTCATCGCCGTCTGCGTCGCCGTCACCGTTTTGGCGTGGCCCTATATCGGCGACTTTTTGAGCGACCCCAAAAAACTCCCCGAATACGTAGCGGCAAACGGCCTCGTGGCCGTGCCGCTCTATTTGTTTCTGCAGATTTTGCAGGTCGTCGTCGCCGTGATCCCGGGCGAGGCGCTCGAGATAGGCGCGGGCGCCGCCTTCGGATGGTTCTGGGGCTTCGTCCTCGCCGAAATAGGCGTCGCCCTCGGCACGCTCGTCATCTTCTTCGTCGCTCGCGTGGCGGGCCGACGCTTTATAGACGCCCTCGTCGGCGGAAAAAAACTGAAGCTGTTCGATAAACTGAACGAAAACCCCAAGCGCGACACGGTGATATTTTTCGTCTTCTTGATCCCGGGCCTCCCGAAAGACCTTCTCACCTACGCCGCCGCCTTTTTCGACATAAGCGTCTGGAAATTCATCCTTATAACCGCCATAGCGAGAATACCCTCGATTATAACCTCGACCGTCGCGGCGGGATTTCTTATAGACGGCAACTACTGGGCGGCCGTCGCCATTTTCGCCTTGACGGGCGCCGCGGCCGTCGTCTGTTATTTTCTCTCCTCTCACATAATGAAACGCTTCGGCGTGGGCGAGAAAAAAGAAGAGGAAAAAGAGAAAGAGAATAGAGAAGAATAAAACAAAAAATACCGCCCCGAGCGTCGCTCGGGGCGGATTTGATTTATTATTCGGCTTTTATCTTCTTGTAGGGGTCAACCGCTCTTTTAAGAATGAAAAAGCAGGCGGCAGCGAGTATAGCCGAGGGTATAATAACGATAAATATCAAAATAATCAGAGAATACCAATATATAACCTGTCCCAGGCCGATAAACAGACCGGAATCCTGTGGACCTGGAAGCAGAACAGAAAGATAAAACACTATCGCGGCGGCCGCAAAAAGGATCGACGGCAAAAAGAAGAGCTTTGCCCCTACGGCCTTCAGCTTTTCGGGGATATTGAAGGCCTGAGTGAAAATTATAAAAGTAAACGCGACGGCGCCGGGGAGCGGCAAAAAGCGCGTTAGTCCGTAATGGTTGAACAGAATAACGAACGCCGTTAAAATCGCAAGCACCACGACGGAGCAGATAAAAACGCCTTTGTTTACGCAGCGCATCGAGAAGACGCCCTCCGTTATCAGCGAAGCCGCCAACACCAATGTTATCGACGATATAAAGAGCGCTTCCACGAAGTAAGGGGGCATAGTATCGAACTTTAACGGGAAAAGAAACGTAAGACTATTAATAAATAAGTATATCGCAGGCATCGCCGCGAGCCATAAAAGTATCGAGCCTATCGGATACTTTTTGCGAATTTCGGCTTGTTCCATAAAAACGCCTCCTTTCTTTCGTTATGTTAATATTATAACATATTCGGGGGGTGTCAAGCGAAAAAAATCCCCGCCGCGTTTGCGGCGGGGTTTTTAATGAGTACCATAGGACTTTACTTTCTTTTGCGCAGGACGATTATTGCCGTGGCCGCGGCAGCGACGGCAACGCCCGCCCCGATGAGAACGTAAATGAATACGGGAGGATCATTCTGCTCGGGTTCG
>JAEEIO010000183.1 GCA_016281405.1 Clostridiales bacterium
CACGGGCGGCGGCACGAGCGCGCAGACGGTCAACTCGGTCGTTCCCGGCACGGCTGTCGAGGTGCGCGACGGAGGCAGATTTACCTCCAACGGCGGCGAATACTACGGCCGCGGCTTCACCATTGACGAAAACGGCGAAAAAGACGTTACGAGCGCCGCTTTAAGGCTCAAAAACGGCGCGGCGGCTATAATAAACGACGGCGACTTTTACGGCAAAAGCAACTCCGACGTCGTGCAGGAGGCGTGGGGCGCCTCTCTTACCGTCCTTTCGGGAAAGTTTTACGCCGAGTACAATAACCGCGTGACCGTCGACAAGAGAAACGGCACGGCGTATTACGTCAACGTCGACTGCGGCAGAATAGGTCTGCCCCTTTACGCCTTTACACACACGATGAAGGACCGCGAGATCATAAAGGTAAACGGCGAGGAATACGTTTTGCCCGAGAGCGTTACCTCCTCTCAGAGCGAAGCTTTTGAGAAGATAGGGCAGGAGGGCACCGGCGCCACGATAACCGCCGAGCCCAAGACCGAGGGCGTGTCGCGTATAACAGACGAAAAGGGCGGCACGGACGCGCTTGAATACTGCCCGAGCGGGCATTTCGAGATAGTACACGAAAACGCGGCTTACTTCAGAAACAGCTTTTCGCCCATATCGCCCGAAAAACGCACCCTTTCCTATACGTGGAAGGTGCTTTCGCAGGTAGGTTCCCGCTGGGCGGAGGTAAGATATACCGCCGACGCGCCCGTATCGAACGGCTTTTACGCGACCGATACCCCGCGCCTTGATCTTTATGAGCTTGCGCGGCACATAAGCGGCGGCATGACGAACGGCTCGACTTACAGAATAACGGCGCACGTGAACGAAACGTGGAGCTCGAACAGCGCGTACACCCTTCACGCGCAAAGCGCGAACGACCTCGATATAGTTTGCGCTTACGAGAACATAGACGAAATAGACCTTCCCGACGGCGTTACGGGCATAGTGTGGCCCGAGCACGGCAAAAGCCCGCGCCATATAACCGTGGAAGACGAGACCTTCACCGCGAACCTCATTTTCCAGGAGGGCGGCGGCGACGCCGGCTACTCGCAGATGAGCGAGAGCAGCGTTTTCAGAAAGGGCAACTCATACCGCCTGTGCGTTAAGATAACTCCCAAAAGCTTATACGGCGTTTCCGTCGACACCGCGGTCAAGGTAGGCGGCAAGACGGTCTCGGACAAATCGGTTTTAAGAGGCGTTCTCACGGGCTATATCCCGCTTGAAGTCGCGCCCGGCGTGATACGGGACTACACCGTGGGCGGCAGAGTCACCGAGGGGTGCAAGCTCACCGAAAGCTCGCCGCTTGCGGCGGACGCGTCTATGCCCGTAACCGTTACGGCGGTATGGTATAAAGACGGCGCGCAGACAGAAAACGGAAGCACGGCGACCGTGGGCGCCTACTACGCGCGCCTTACCCTTAAAACGAAGGATCCTTATATTTTCAAGACCGACACGAAGGTAAAGGCCTTCGGCTCGGTCTGCACAGTCACGTATCTTTCGGCAGACTATCTTACGCTGGAGGTCAAGACCGATACGGTGAACATAGTCTGCTCGCACTCTCTCAACACGAACGGCTACGCTTATGACGCCGAAAGACACTGGTTTACCTGCTCGGTCTGCGGAGAAGAGCTTTCGAGCGGCACCCATTCCTTCGGCGACTGGGCGGCGAGGGGCGCCTTTGACGCGCGCTCCTGCAAGATATGCGGCTATGAGGAAACGCGGGCAAACGGCAGACAGCCCGTGCCTTATATCCGCTTTAACGCCGACGTGCCCGTCGTCGGAAACACGCTCCCGACGCTTACCATATACGAGCCCGACTCGGTTTACGCCGAGCTTGAGCAGGATCCCGAGTGGTTTTCAGACGAAGTAAAATATGAGACCTACATAGAGAATAACTCGGTTTACGCGGCGGGGCATATTTACTACGGCTTTATAAAACTCAGGGTCAAGGACGGATATTATTTCACAAACGATACCGAGGTCAACACGGTAAATCCGTTCGCCGCCGACACCGAGGGGCGCGGCGCCGACTGGAACCATCTTGAAGCCTACCTCGTATTTACGCCGAGGGAAATATCGACGGCGGCGTTTACTCTGCCCGCGATCTCAAACGGTCAGACCTACGGCGATATGCTTTCGGGGATAGACGCGTATACAGACGGCGTGAAAGCGCCCTTTACGCTTTTGGTCACAAGAAACGGCTCGTCGGTCGCGGCGCTCGTTTTCGACAACAAAACGGACTCGTGGCGGATAGCCTCGGGCGACGTTGCCGAGCTTATGAGCAGACCGCTTGAGCCCGCGTCCTTCTACAAACTCGCTGTCGGAGTCGCGGAAACGGGCAAAAAGTTCGACAACTCGGGAGTTACCGTAAATAACGGCGAAAACGCCGACACTTACGAGCTTGCGGCGGGGGATTCGTCGGTCACCCTGACCGCGTATTATCACTTAGATCCGCTCACGCTTCCCGAGGTGACAGACTTTAACGACGATAAAAAGGTCGA
>JAEEIO010000184.1 GCA_016281405.1 Clostridiales bacterium
ACGAGGTTTATCCCGATGAACGTCACCAATTATTTCGAGTGGCTCGGAGTCGCCGCGGCGGTCTTCGCCGCAGTCGTAATAATCACGGTGGCTACCGCGCTCATATTCTACAGAAAAGATTTCTTCGGACTCGTAAAAATGTTTAAGGGCATCTTGAAAAGAAAAAGTAAAGCCTAAACCACGCAAACGGTAACGGAGCGAATTAAACGCAGATGAAACAGGCAGTCGAACTCAAAAACAAAACCGTACTCGTCACGGGATCGTCGGGATTTATCGGCGCGAAGCTCGTCGAACGCCTTCTGTCGCTCAATTTGAAGGCGGTAATCGTCGGCGTCGACAACGTAAACGATTATTATGTCGCCTCGCTTTAAGAAGAGACTGAAACGGGAGAAAGAGAATTGTCAGACGGTAATAAAAGCGTTCTTACCGCGTTCATTTCGCTCCTAAAGAGCGCGGTTACGGAGACTGACGAAGCGATTGATTTTAACGACGTGGATTTCGCGTCGCTATATTCGCTTGCCAAGTTTCATGACCTCGCCCATATAGTCTGTTACGAATTAGACCGCCGCGGCGTGACGCCCGACGCCGAGACGGCCGCCAAATTCAAAAAGAAATTTGACGTCGCGCTCTTTTGCCGGCTGAAAAGGGAACTGATAATCGAAACGGCGCGAGACGCTTTCGAAAAGGCGAAAACACCCTTTATACTCTTAAAGGGCGCCTACCTGATGGAACTTTACCCCGACAGCTGGATGAGAACGAGCTCCGACGTCGACGTGCTCGTCAAGGAAGAGGATTTCGAGGCGGCCTGCGAAAGCCTTGAGTCCGTCGGCTGGAAACCGCTTTATAACGGCTATAACTGCGCGGTCTTCGAGACTAACGAAAGCTATCACGTCGAACTTCATTTTTCGCTCACCGAGTCGGAATACTCCGACGAGGCAAACGCCATAATGAAAAAGGTGTGGGACTACGCCTACCCGAAGCAAAACGGCGCCGAATACCTGCTTCGCGACGATATGCTCTGCTTTTACCTCTTCGCCCACGCCTCCAAGCATTTCAGAAACGGCGGATGCGGCGTCCGCTTCTTTATGGATATCTGGCTTTTAGACCATAAAACGTCTTTCGATAAAGCCGCGCGCGAGACGCTTTTGAAAGAAGGAAGGCTTACGACCTTCGCGGATAAGGCCCGCGAACTGTCGGAGGTCTGGTTCTCCGGCGCAGCAGGATCCGACGATTTGGACGAATTCGAAGACTATATAATTAACGGCGGCCTTTACGGCACTATGGAAAGAAGCATAGCAGCCAAAAAGAAGAAAAACGACGGCCGCTTCAAATACTATATAAAACGCGTTTTTCTGCCTTATTCCTCCATGAAACGCGGCTATCCCGTTTTGGAAAAAGCGCCGTTTCTGCTTCCTTTCTGCTGGGTCGTCAGATGGTTTAAACTGCTTGATCCGAAGGTACGCCTAAGGACGAAGGATGAAATCAGAATAGAAAAATCGGTCGGCAAGGAGACGGGCGACAAGCTCGAATCCATGATGAAAAAACTCGAGATATGGTGACCGCGTCGGCCGCGGCCACGGAGGGGAAAATGGAGATCCCGAAGATAATACACTGCTGCTGGTTCGGCAAAAATGACTTTCCGCCGCTCGTGCTGAAGTGCGTCGAGAGCTGGAAGAAATATTTGCCCGACTACGAAATCAGAATATGGAACGAGGATAATTTCGATGTAGAGTCGGTCTATTTCACGAAAGAGGCCTACAAAAGCGGCAACTGGGCTTTCGTAAGCGACTACGTCCGCCTCTACGCACTTTGCAACTTCGGCGGCGTATATATGGACGTCGACGTCGAGGTCGTGAAGGACTTTACTCCCGTCTTAGAGGGCAAAAGCTACGTCACCTCCTTCACCGAGGGAGACCTCGTCACCGCAGGATTTTTCGCCTGCGTTCCGAATCATCCGTTTATAAAAAGCGTTCTCGAGTTTTACGATAAGACCTATACGGGCGGCGAAATACGCTACGTCTCAAACCCCTACGTCTTCACCCGCGTGGCCGACAAGCTTTATTCGATAAGAGAAAAGGGCGCGCCGCAAGACGCCCCCGACTTCACCGTCTACCCGATGGACCGTTTCATGCCTTTCAAAAAAAACGTCTTCGGAGACGGCGCTTTCAGGATCACCGAAAACACCTACACGGTCCACCACGGACTCAATTCCTCTTCGCGTCGTAAAAAACCGTTGAAAACGCTGCTCGGCGTCGCGAGACTTCTGATACCGACAAAGCTTTTCCTCTATCTCAAAAAACTCCACGTCAAAAGAATATATAAAAGCCTTTTTAAATAAAAAAGTCCCCCGCGTCGCGGGGGATTTTTATTTCATTTTCAGCGTTTTCAGGTATTCCTTTTGTTTTTCCGTCAGCCGCCTGCTCTCGACGGCTTTTTGAATTGCTTTGTTATGCGTCCACCGTTCGAGCCGCCGCTCTTTTATAAAAGGTAAAACGCTTTCATACTGCTTGGCGAGCGCCGTCGCGAAATACCACGCCTGCATCATTTTGACGTAGTATTCCTCCGACTTCACCGCCGCGCCCTTTTCGGCGTATTCCGACTTAAAGTCTTCATCGAGAAAATGCTCCAAAAGCATGCCGATTCCGAAACGGACGGTATAGGCCTTATCGGACGAAAGCCATCCGTCGACGGCGGCAATAAGCTTATCTTTATTCTTGCGAAAGACTTTCGGCGACGTCTGGTCGCAGGTCGCCCAGTTGTCGACGTAGGGTAAAAAGGCGTCAACCGCCTTAAGGCAATCGTCAAAGTCCTTCAAAAACGAGATTATAAAGCCGTGAAGCTGATTTTCCTCAAA
>JAEEIO010000185.1 GCA_016281405.1 Clostridiales bacterium
AGGGCTGAGCCACGCCGGGAGTGTAGGCGAGCGACAGGTCGCGGGCGTTTTCGGCGGGCATACGGGGCGTTATCTCTATTTTTCCGCGTGTTTCATAATGGAGCTTTAAGCTCTCTTCCGCAATACTCATTTTATACCTCCGGTTTTTTCTTTATTATACAGCAAAAGCGCGCTTGATTCAAGAAGCGAAATAAAGTATAATTTACGTGGGAGTGATGTTATGCAGTTTAAGCCGGATTGCGTCGAATGTCTTATAAAAAGGCAGGTCGCGCAGGTATCGAAATACGACGATGAAGAAAAAAAGACCGCCTATTTGCGGGAGGTATGCCGTATAATCGCCGACGCGCCCCGCGGAGCTTCGTCTCCGTGGCTCGTTTCGCGCTTTAACCGCGTTTTCAAAAAGTATTTTTTTGAAGAGGATATTTACGGCGAGATAAAAAAGGAGTCGAACGATTTCGTCATAAAGCGGCTTCCCCGCGTAGAGGCGGCGGTAGACGCTTACGAAGACCCCTTTTACGCGGCGCTTTTATACGCGCGCCTAGGGAATTACATAGATTTCGGCGCCCTTCACGGGAAGGTCGACATGAAAGAGCTCGACGAAAAGCTTTTTAACGCGCTTTCCGAAAAGCCCGCCGAAGAGTCGGAATACGAAAACTTAAAGCGCGACCTTGAAACGGCGCGCGAGCTTCTCTATATAACCGACAACGCGGGAGAGGTCGTTTTAGACAAGCTTTTCATCAAAAAAATAAAGGAAAAATATCCCCGCTTAAGCGTGACCGCCGCCGTGCGCGGCGCGCCCGTGCTCAACGACGTAACGCGCGACGACGCCTCATACGTCGGGCTTTCGGACGTCTGCCGCGTTATAGACAACGGATGCGACGTTTCGGGCACCCCGATGAGCGACATAGGGGAGGAAATGAAAAAAGCCCTCTCCCTTTCGGACGTTGTCATAGCCAAAGGGCAGGGCAATTTCGAGACCATGCTCGGGTGCGGATACAACGTGTATTATCTGTTTTTGTGCAAATGCGATCTGTTCGTGCGCGCGTTTTCGGTCCCGCGGCTCACGGGGCTCATAGTAAACGAAAGAAGAGCGCCTCACGTGCTCTGACGGGTGATGATATCCGCCGAGACCACCGTTTTCGGAGAAATGTTCTCGCCCGTGAGCTTGTTTATGACGTTGTCCGCGGTAATGCGGCAGAGGGCGTACATCTTGTTGTCTATGCTCGTAAGTTCGGGCGAGGTCGAAAAAGAGAGGATCGAGTCGTTGTAGCCGCATACGCGAAGGTCGCCCGGAACGCTCCGCCCGTTCGCGGCGGCGTATTTAAGGACGCTTACGGCGATAAGGTCGTCGGCGCATAAAGCGCAGTCGAAGGACAGACTTTCGGAAAGCTCGGAAAGCGCGTCGGCGCACTGATAGATGCCCTTGGGGCAGACGACCGAGCGGTTTTCGCCGAACTTTACCCCGTTCTTCGCGCAGGCGTCGCTTATGCCGCGTATCTTTATCCTCGTGCTTTCGGAGTTGACCCTGTAAAGGAAAACGGGCTCGCGGACGCCGCTCTTTATAAGCTCGTCGGCGATCCTGTACGTCGCCGTGTATTCGTCGCAGTAAGCGCAGTATATGTTTCTGCCGTCGATATAGCCGTTCATTATGAAAATGGGCAGCTTTTCGGCGGCCTCTTTTATGTATTCGTTGTCGGCGGGGTCCTCTTCGACGTAATGAGAGCCCAAAAGAATGACCGCGTCCACGTTTTTCGAGATAAGAAGCTTTAAGTAGTTCTTTTTGTCCGAAAGCTTGAAGCCGGTGCAGCAGAGAAGAGAGTCGTACTCGAATGAACGCAGAGTGCGCTCTATGTGATAGACCGCCTCGGAAAGGTAAAGGTCGGAGACGTCGGAGCAGAGTATGCCGACCGTCCGCATGGTGCCGAGGCCGAGGCCGCGCGCAAAGGCGTTGGGCGTGTAGCGGTTTTCACGGATGACGTGAAGGACGCGCTCACGCGTCGCGGAGCTGACCTTGCCGCTGCCGTTGAGAACGCGCGACACGGTGGCGATGGACACGCCCGCTTCTTTGGAAATATCGTAAATATTCAACGAAAACACCTCTTTTTTTTAATATATCACATAAGCAATATTATTTTCAATAAAAAAACAATGGACTTGACGTTTTTATTGCATTAAAATCAATGTAAACGGTTACACAAGCTTAACGGAGGGCGAATATGAAGCTTAAAGAAAACAGAAAATACGATATTATCGTGCCGACGAGCATGGGCGTCCGCATCACCCCGGCGGACCGTCAGCCGGTGCATATAAGCCGCGATTTCAGGATGCAGGCGACGAGCGCCGAAACGAACGTCGTCAACGTCGCGGCGTCGCTCGGGCTTAAAACGAAAGCGCTTACCGCGTTTGTAAAGGGCAGCCCGATAGCCGATCTCATAAAAAGAGAGCTTCGCTTCAGAGGGATAGATTACGAAGGCCCCGAGGTGCCGCAGGGCGGGCCGTGGGGATACCGCCACCAGTTCAACATAGCCGACGGCGGTTACGGCTTAAGAGGCCCGAGAGTGCACAACGACAGGGCGGGCGAGGTCGGAAGGACCCTTTCGGCGAAGGATTTCGATCTTGAACGCATTTTTGAAAAAGAGGGCGTAGGCATACTTCACATGTCGGGGCTCGTCGCGGCGCTTTCGCCCGATACCTCGCGCTTCTGCCTCGAGCTTGCGGGAAAGGCGAAAGAAACGGGCACGCTCGTTTCCTTCGACCTCAACTACCGCGCCTCATTCTGGGAGGGCCGCGAAAGCGAGCTGCGCGCCGTTTTCTCGGAGATAGCGTCGGCGTCCGACGTGCTCATAGGCAACGAAGAGGATTTTCAGCTGGCTTTGGGGATAAAGGGGCCCGAGGCGGGAGGAAAGGATATCTCTTCAAAAACCGAGGGCTTCCGCGGGATGATAGAGCGGGTGCGCGAAAAATATCCGCGCGCCTCGGTCTTTGCGACCACCCTGCGCGAGGTGCTTTCGGCGAACGCGCATCTCTGGGGCGCTTTGATGCTCGCCGACGGGGAGTGGTATTCCGAGCCGCCGCGCGAGATACAGGTGCTTGACCGCATAGGCGGCGGAGACGGCTTTGTCGGCGGTCTGCTTTACGGCATACTTCGCGGCTGGGAGCCTTCGAAATGGATACAGTTCGGTTGGGCGACGGGCGCGCTCGCGACGACCATGCTCGACGATTACGCCTCCCCCGCCGACGAGGAGCAGGTCTGGAGCGTTTACAAGGGAAACGCGAGAGTGAAAAGATAAGGAGAGATAATATGAAAAAAGCCGATATAGGTCTTATAGGTCTTGCCGTCATGGGCGAAAACCTCGTTATGAATATGGAGTCGAAGGGCTTTACCGTCGCCGTTTTCAACAGGACGGCGGAAAAGGTCGGCAACTTCGTGAACGGCAGGGCGGCGGGCAAAAACGTGATAGGCGCATACAGCTTAGAAGAGCTCGTGTCTTATCTTAAAAAGCCGCGCAAGGTCATGATGATGGTAAAGGCGGGGCAGGCGGTAGACGAAATGATAGAAAAGCTTCTCCCCCTTTTAGACGACGGCGACGTGATAATCGACGGCGGGAACTCTCATTTCCCCGACACCACGCGCAGAACGGAATACGTCGAAAAGCACGGAAAGCTCTATATAGGCACGGGCGTCTCGGGCGGCGAAGAGGGGGCTTTGAAGGGGCCTTCCATGATGCCGGGCGGGAGCCGCGCCGCGTGGGAGCTCGTAAAGCCGATCTTTCAGAGCATTTGCGCCAAGGTCGAGGACGGCACGCCCTGCTGCGACTGGGTCGGAGAGAATGGCGCCGGACATTTCGTCAAAATGGTGCACAACGGTATCGAATACGGCGATATGCAGCTTATATGCGAAGCGTATCAGCTTATGAAGACCCTTCTCGGAATGAGCGCCGCGGATATGCACGAGGTGTTCGCCGAATGGAATAAAGGCGAGCTCAACAGCTACCTTATAGAAATAACCCGCGACATACTCGCGTACAAGGACGGTGACGGCGCGCCCGTCGTCGACAAAATACTCGACACGGCGGGTCAGCAGGGGACGGGCAAATGGACGACCATGGCGGCGCTCGACGAGGGCATCCCTCTTACGCTGATAGGAGAAGCCGTTTTCGCGCGCAGTCTTTCCGCCATGAAGGAAGAGCGCGTCGAGGCGTCAAAAGTGTTCAAAAAGACTCCCGTCGTATTCTCGGGCGACAAAAAAGCTTTTATCGAGGACATCAGGCGCGCCCTTTACGCGTCGAAAATAATATCCTACGCGCAGGGCTATACCCTTATGAGAAAGGCCGCGGAAACCTACGGCTGGAACCTCAACTACGGCGGGATAGCGCTTATGTGGCGCGGCGGCTGTATAATAAGAAGCGTCTTTTTGGGGAAGATAAAGGAAGCTTACGATAATGACCCCGGGCTTAAAAACCTGCTTCTCGATCCCTTCTTCAAAAGCAAGACGGAGGAATGCGAAAGCTCCCTTCGCAGGGCGGTCGCCCAGGCGGCGCTGAACGGCGTTTCGGCTCCCGCGATGAGCGCGGCTCTCTCCTATTTCGACGGCTATAAGTGCGAACGTCTGCCGGCAAATCTTCTTCAGGCGCAGAGGGATTATTTCGGCGCGCATACCTACGAGCG
>JAEEIO010000186.1 GCA_016281405.1 Clostridiales bacterium
CGCGATATAGGCCTATATGGCCGACTTTGGCCGAGGGGACGAGGTTGGTCATGCCGTCTACCATGCCGAGTCCCGCGCGAAGTATCGGCACAAGGGCGAGTTTTTTACCCGAAAGCACCTTGGCGTGCTTGACGGCGACGGGGGTCTCGATGTCGACGTCGGTAAGCTGGAGGTCGCGGGTGGCTTCGTAGCCCAAGAACATGGAGATCTCGCTCACTAACTCGCGGAATTCCTTGACGCTGGTGTTCTTGTCGCGGAGATGGGCGAGCTTATGCTGGACGAGGGGGTGGCGGACGATCATTACGTTTTTGAATTCCATAACTGAACCTTCCTTTATGTTGATTATTTTTTATTTTCGTATTCGGTTATCATGTCGATGCGGCGCTGATGTCTGCCGCCCTCGAAGGGGGTGTCGAGAAAGAGGTCGACGATGTCAATGGCAAGGCCCGGGCCGACGACGCGGCCGCCCATGCAGATTATGTTGGCGTCGTTATGCATCCTCGTATATCGGGCGGAGAAGGTGTCGGAGCAGCAGGCGGCCCTGACGCCTTTAACTTTGTTTGCCGCTATGGAGATGCCTATGCCCGTGCCGCAGACGAGTATGCCTTTTTCGCATTCGCCCCTCGCGACCGCCTCGCCGACGGCTATGCCGTAGGTGGGGTAGTCGACCGAAGCGTCGGAGAAGGTGCCGTAATCGCGGTATTCCAAGCCCCTGTCCTCAAGATGCTTCTTGATCTTTTCCTTGAGCTCGAAACCGCCGTGGTCGCTGCCTATTGCTATCATTTGAAATCCACTCCTTAAAATCGGAAATTATACACTCCGTATAATTTTGCCGTGATAATCGGCAAAATCAACGGTAAATGGACGGGAATTATACCTAAAGTATTATTTTTCTGCCGTAAGCCTGGCGTTTCGCTCGCGCTCGGCCTGGGGCAAAGCGAGGTAAACGGGGGCAAGTTTTCGGACGTCAACGGCCTCTTTCTTCAGGGAAGCGAGGCAGACGTCAACGGCGTCCACGCCCTTGAAGGGGGCTATTTTACAGTCCTTTTTGCAAAGCTCTTTGAAAAGTCCCGCGCCGTCGCCCGTGACAGTCGCGCCGTAAAAATCGGCGTGGGCGGAGACGGTCTCGAAGTCGTCGACCGCGTCTTCGGAAAGGCGGGCGAGGACGCCTCCTTTTCGCTCGAAAAAGGCGAAATAAAATCTTTCGCGGCGGGCGTCGGAGAGGGCGAGGATAACGCCGTCCTCCTTTACGCTTTCGGCCGCCGCCTCGAGCGACGAGACGGCCTTCACCGGAATATTATAAGGCAAAAGAAGCCCCTTTGCAAGGGAAACGCCGATGCGGACGCCGGTAAACGACCCGGGGCCGACGGTCACGGCGGCGAAGGAGAGGTCTTTCACCGTGACGCCCGCATCTTTCAGGACTTCGTCTATAAGCGGCATAAGGGTCACGCTGTGGGGGCCGCCGCCCTCCGAAAAGCGCGCCGTGAGCGGCTTTCCCGACTTTTCGTCGCAAACCGCGGCCGAGACGCTTTTTCCCGAGCAGTCGAATGCGAGGATCATTTTTTCACCCTTCGTCTTTACGAGAAATTTCGATTTTCCGCTCGTCGCCCGCGCCCGTTATCTTCACGAAAAGGGCGTCTTCGGGGACGGCGAAGGGGACGTTTTCCGACCACTCGACCGCCGTCAGCGAGTTTTCGCGGTCGAGGTCGAAAAAGCCCGTCATATAGAGGTCGTCTTCGCTTTTGATGCGGTAAAAATCGCAGTGAATGAGGGGCAGGGAAGAGTTATAGACGTTTATAAGCGAAAAGGTGGGGCTCAAAACGTCCTCCGCGGCGTTTATGCCGCCGAAGCGGGCGTGGACGCCCTTTGCGAGCCCGCGGACGAAGACGGTCTTACCCGCGCCGAGGTCGCCGTAAAGCGCGACGAAATCGCCTTTTTCAAGCGTGCCGTCCACTACGAGCGAGGAAGCGACGGCTTCGGTCTCGGCGGGGGAGCGCGAAACGAAAGATTTTTCCATCAGAAAAGTCCGACTATGGTGCCGTCCTCGAAGACGTCTATCTTTTCGGCGGCGGGGACCTTCGGAAGTCCCGGCATGGTCATAATGTCGCCCGTCAGCACGACGAGGAAGCCCGCGCCCGACAGGATGCGGACGCGCTTGGCGTTTATCCTGAAGCCCTTCGGACGGCCGAGCTTTTTCATGTCGTCGGTGAGGGAGTATTGGGTCTTGGCGACGCAGATATAGAAGTTTTGGAAGCCCAAGTCCTCGGCCTCTTTTATGTTCTTTTCGGCCTCGGCGTCGAAGTTCACGCCGTCGGCGCCGTAGACGCGCTTGCAGAGCTTTTCTATCTTGGTCTTTATCGGTTCGTCGAGCTCGTAGGAATAGCAAAGCGGCTTTTTGTCGGCCTTCTCGCATATCTCGAAGACCTTTTCGGCGAGCTCGTATCCGCCTTCGCCGCCCTTGGCGAAGACCTCGGTGACGGCCGACGGCACGCCCTCTTCGTCGCAGACGCGCTTTATGACGGCTATCTCCTCTTCGGTGTCGGTATAGAAGCGGTTTATCGCTATTATCGGGGTTATGCCGAAGGCTTTTATGTTGGCGATGTGGGCGCGGAGGTTCTCGACGCCCTTTTCGAGCGCCGCGACGTTGGGCTCCTTGGTATCCTCCTTCTTCACGCCGCCGTTATACTTGAAGGAGCGGCAGGTGGCCACTATGACGACGGTGTCGGGCTTGAGGCCCGCTATGCGGCATTTGATGTCGAGGAACTTCTCGGCGCCGAGGTCGGAGCCGAAGCCTGCCTCGGTGACGCAGTAGTCGCCGAGCTTAAGAGCAGTTCTCGTCGCGTTTATCGAGTTGCAGCCGTGGGCGATGTTCGCAAACGGTCCGCCGTGGACGAAGGCGGGGACGTTTTCAAGCGACTGGACGAGGTTGGGCATAAGAGCGTCCTTAAGCAAAAGCGCCATCGAGCCCTCGGCCTTCAGGTCTCTCGCGAAGACGGGCGAGCCGTCGTATTTGTAGCCGACAAGCACCGACCCGAGCCTCTGTTTGAGGTCGTTTATATCGGTCGAAAGGCAAAGTATCGCCATTATTTCGGAGGCGACGGTTATCGAAAAATGCTCTTCTCTCGGCACGCCGTTTGCCTTGCCGCCCATACCGACTATGACGTTTCGGAGAGCGCGGTCGTTAAGGTCGAGCACGCGGGGGAAGACGACGCGGCGGGGGTCGATGCTGAGGGGGTTCCCCTGCTGGAGGCTGTTATCTATCATAGCAGAAAGGAGGTTGTTTGCCGAGGTGATGGCGTGCATATCGCCCGTGAAATGAAGGTTTATGTCCTCCATCGGCACGACCTGCGAATATCCGCCGCCGGCGGCGCCGCCCTTGACGCCGAAAACGGGGCCCATCGAGGGCTCGCGAAGCGCAAGCACGGCCTTTTTGCCGAGCTTTTTCATGGCCTGCGCGAGACCTATCGAAACGGTGGTCTTTCCCTCGCCCGCGGGGGTGGGGTTGATGGCGGTGACGAGCACCAGCTTGCCGTCCTTACGGTCTTTGAGCCTGTCGTAAACCGACATTTTGACCTTTGCCTTGTAGTCGCCGTAACGGACGAGGTCGCTTTCGGAAAGTCCTAAGTCTGCGGCTATCTCGGTGATGGGTTTCATTTTTGCCTGCTGGGCGATTTCTATGTCTGTAAGCATTTTTCGGTCTTCCTTTCGCTTTTATAATACGTCTGAAAACTCTTCTTCGGCGATTTCGTCGATATTTATTATCAGCTTGGCGTTGTCGCGAAGCGCTCCGGCGGGCGCGTGGCAAAGCCGAGGGACGGTGATCTCGGCGTAAATGTCTCCCGAAGAGGCGTCGGAGCCGAAAACGACGTCGCCCTTATGCGCTTTCGCCGCCGCTTCCGCGTAGAAGAAGGGTATGCGCGGGTCGTCGGCCTTCACCTCGCCGATATCTGCGTCAAAGCAGGAGGCTCCCGCCTCGGCGGGAAGCTTTTTGGTAGCCGTCGTCTTCGATTCGAGCCTGAAACAGAGCGTTTCGCGCCCCGAGATCTTAAGCCTCGCGCCGTTTTCGCGCGCGACTACCGACGCCGCTATGAAAAAGAGGCGGGCGAATCTTTCCTTGTCGCAAATAAAGTCGAGACCCTCGTCCTTCGCGTCCAAGTCCACGGGGATAGAGACCCGAAGGTGCCTCTCCGCCTCGGCGGCGAGCCGTTCGACGAAATCCGAAAGCCCCGTTTTCACGGGACGGCGAAACTCCGCGCCCGAGAGGCAGCGGACGATATCGAGGTATCTCACGAAGCTGCGGCGGGTCTTGCGGCCAAGCGCGCGGAGCTCTCCGACGTCGACGCCCCCGGAAACGGACGACGCTCCGTCAAAACGGTCGAGAGTGGTGTTGACGTCGCTCAGATACGACAAAACGACCGACTCCTCAAGCGAAAAAAGAGGGGCGAGTTTGCTTGTTTTACTCACTTTTTTCTTGCCTCCCTCATGATCCTGTAAATAAAGCTCCCGAGCTCGGGACGCGACCCGAAGCCGAGCTTTTCAAACTCTTCGGGACGGGCGTCGCAGGCGGCTTTTATCGCCCTTCTTGCCGACGCCTCGGCAGAAGCGGGGACGCCCTCTAACGAACCCGCCGCGCTTTTGTATAATTCGCAAAGCGGCTTCTTCACGGCCGATTCCGACGCGGCGGTCACCGCGCGGACGAGAAAGGGGAAGGCCGCCGACGCGGGGCTTATCCCGAGACGCATAAGTATTTTCGCGACTTCGTCGTAGCCGACGGGTTCGCGCTTTTCATCCGAAAAGAGGCCGAAGGCCGCGGCGCGAAGCTCCTCGCGGCAAAAGGGCAAAGCCGCGACGGCGTCGGCTTCGGTCTCCGCGGCGGCTTTTACCGCCTCCGCGCCTCTTGAGGATATGAATATCATAACGCGACAGCGGGGCGACGCCTTTTTTACGGCGCGGGCGAGCCGCTTTACCTCTTCTTCTCCGAGGTCGTCGGAAATCAGAACGGCGTCGGGCGAAAAGCCCTCGAAGCCGTCGAGAAGCGCGTCGGCGGAAGGGAAGGCGGAGGCCGAAGCGACCTCTTCGTCCTCGCTCAAAAACCGCGCCGCGTTTTCTCCGGCGACGCGGCTTCGCGCCGCCACGGCAAATTTCAACTTCTTCATCACAGACTCCCGACCGCGAAGATATTATCTATTAAAATATTATATCAAAATTAAGTCTTTACCGCAAGCGGAAATGCGAAAAAAACGGTTATTTTCGCCCGTGTCCTTAAAAAGTTGCAACGGAGGGCAAAAGTGTGTTAAAATATAGACGAAAAACCGACGCGGAGATGGTAAAATGAGAAAAATAACGCTTCTTTTTGTGACGTTTTGTCTGATTTTGTCGATTTTCGCAGGATGCGCTCCGAAGGAGGACGTCACCCGCATCTTTTTCGCGATGGACACCTACTGCTCCGTCACTCTCCCCGCGGGATACGAAAAGACCGCTCTTGAGGTCGAAAAGAGGGTCAAGGAGATAGAAAGCCTCCTTTCGCCCTTTCTCCCCGGGTCGGACGTATACAAGATCAACGCCGCGAACGGCGGCGGAGTGACCGTCTCGGACGAGACCGCCGAGCTTTTACGGTTCGGACTGACGGCGCAAAACGGCCTTTCGGAGTTCGACGTCGGACTTTACAATATGAGCGAGCTCTGGGGCTTTTACGGCGGCGTGCAGGCCGTCCCGCCGTCGGAAAAAATAGCCGAAACGCTTCTGAAATGCGGCGTAAAAAACGCCGTCTTTACGGACGGAAACACCGTGAAACTGCTCTGCGGCGTGAAAATAGACCTCGGCGGAGTCGCCAAAGGCTACGCCGCCGACGAGGCGCTTGAGATAATCAAAAAATCGGGCGCCCCGCGAGCCATAGTAAACCTCGGCGGCAACGTCGCGACGTGGGGACTTAAGGCAAACGGCAAGCCGTTTCGCGTCGGCGTGAGGCTCCCATACTCGCAGGACGGCGTCCTCGGCGTCGTAGAGAGCGCCGACCTCGGGAACCACTTCGTCACGGCGGGGCGCTACGAGCGCTGTTTCGTCGAAAACGGCAGGGAATACTGCCATATCATAGACCCGAAGACGGGCTATCCCGTCGACAACGGGCTCGTCTCGGTGACGGTCCTCGGCGCGCCCGCGGGCTATTTCGCCGACGCCCTTTCGACCGCCTTTTTCGTCATGGGACTCGACGGAGCGCTCGAATATATTAAAAACAGCGGCGGTCTCGAGGCGGTTTTCGTCACCGAAGATAATAAAGTAATAATCACAAAGGGCCTCGAGGGCGTTTTCACCCTAAAGGCCGAGGGATATACCACGGAGGTCTCCGATTGAGGGAGTTTTTCAGAAAATTCGTAAAACCCGCCGATATGATTATCGCGGCGGCCGTCTTGATTTTTGCGGCCGCGGCGGCTCTTTTTATCCTTTTCGCGCCTGAAGCGGCGACCGCCGACGTCTATCTTGACGGCAAGCTCGTCGCCTCGCTTCCGCTTTCCGAAAACAGGGCCGTAAACGTCACCGAAACGGTCGTCGTCACCGTTAAGGACGGCGCCGTCGCCGTGACAGAAAGCGGCTGTCCCGATAAAATATGCGTAAACACGGGCTTCGTCTCGGGGCGGGGCAGGACGATAGTCTGCGTGCCCGAACGGGTGGCCGTCGTGCTCTCGGGAGAGGGGGAGGCCGACGTCGTTGCGTAGCGAAATAAAACGTTTCTCGGCCTTTGCCGCCGAGACCGCCGCCCTCGGAGCCCTCGCCATAGCCTTCACGGCGCTTGAATTCGCCCTGCCGTTGTCGGCCGCCGTCCCGATACCCGGCTTTCACCTCGGACTTGCCAACATAGCGATAGTCTTTGCCGTAAGAAGACGCGGATTTTTCTGCGGCCTTGCCGTCACGGCGATAAAGGTCGCCGCCGCCGCTCTTTTCGGCGGAACGCCGATGAGCTTTCTTTTCTCCCTCTGCGGTTCGGTCGCGGCCTTTCTCGTAATGTATCTCCTATCCCGCCTCCTCGGGGAGCGGGTCGGATGCCTCGGCCTCTCGGTCGCGGGCGCCTTTTTGCATAACTCCGCGCAGCTTTCTGTCGCCGCCGCATTTATGGGCGGGGCGGTCGCCGCATATTTTCCTTTCCTCGCCGTCGCGGCCCTTGTTTCGGGCGTTTTGACGGGCGTTGTGGCCGAAACGGCCCTCCGCGCTCTCGAAAGGGTCAAAAAAATATAAAAAACTGTGGAAATCGCGCCGCCGATAGTGTATAATATATCTGTATACGCAAAAAACGGGGGAGGGAAAAGCCGTGCCGCGCTATCTCATAGCGGGACTCATCACCGAATACGCGCCGCGTTTCGGACTGCTTGAAAAGCGCTCCGAGCGCTTTCTCACCGACGCGGACGGCGAGCCCGACATAAAAATCGACATCCCCCTCGCCTTTTTCGAGCAGAAGCAAAGAGAGCATCCGACGCTTACCGTCGACGAGTGCGAATACCTCTACGTCGGCGGCGAGTTTTACCGCCTTATCGTCGAGCACGGCGGCTGCCTTCTCCACTCCTCAACCGTCGTCATGGACGGCAAGGCCTATATGTTCTCGGCGCCGCCCGGCGTCGGCAAGTCGACCCACACGTCGCTCTGGCTCAAGGAATTCGGCGGCCGCGCCCATATCCTGAACGACGACAAGCCCGCCCTTCGCGGCTTCGACGGCGTCTTTTACGCCTGCGGCACCCCCTTTTCGGGGAAAAGCGACCTTTCGGTAAACGAAAAGGTCCCGGTCGGCGCGATATGCTTTATTGAACGCGCCAAAGAAAACACCATCGAGCGGCTCGGCGCGAAGGAGATACTTTTCCGCTTCTTTTCACAGACCCACCGCCCGACCGACCGCGAGGGCATGGAAAAGCTCATCGTAATTCTCAACGAGCTTTGCTCGAAAATACCCTTCTACAGACTGAACTGCAACACCGATCCCGAGGCGGCGAGGCTTGCTCACCGCGTCATGTCGGAAAGCAAATAAAAAACTGTTTTTGAAAAAAGGTGGTTTTTCATTTGAAAACGAAAAAAGGATTTATGCTCCGCGAGGTGGCGGGAAACAGCGTCGTGGTGGCGGTCGGGGAGGCTTCGAGAAGCTTCAACGGCCTCATAACGCTTAACGACACCGCCGTCTTCCTCTGGAATCTGCTCTCGAAGGGCGCCACCGAGGAAGAGCTCGTCGACGCAATAAAGAGCGAATATATCGTCGAAGCGGACGTCGCCAAAAACGACGTCGCGGCCTTCGTCGAGAAATGCAAAAAGGCGGGACTCATAGAAGAATGATGGACATCGAAAAGGTCCTCGAAAGAGACGGTTTTTACGTCGGCACGCCCATCGGCGACTCCATGTGGCCGCTTTTGCGCGGCCGCGTCGACTCGGTCGTTCTCCGTAAGGAGAGCGAGCCCCGGAAATACGACGTGATGCTTTACCGCCGCGCGAACGGTCAGCTCGTCCTTCACCGCTACTACGGCCGCGACCGCAAGGGCCGCCGCCTCTTCGCGGGCGACAATCAGACCAGATTCGAGCGCCAGACCGAGGATGCCGAAATGCTCGCCGTCATGATAGCCTATTACAAAGGCGAAAAAAAGCATTATGTCGACGAGCCGAAAAACTGGCTTTACAACTTGTTTTGGGCAAAGCTGTTTATTGGCAGAATACCTTTCGTATACGTTAGAAAAATCTCAAAGAAGATAAAAAAGTCGCGAAACCGCAGAAAGTCGGCGGAGAAGGCCGACTGACGGAGGTAGGCCGTTGAAAAAGAACGGACTGATGAGAGAGACCTTCAAAAAGCAGACAGCGCCGATAATTTTTCTCATGATCGGCTATACCGTCGTCTCGGCGGCGGGCGTTTTTTTTGCGCTCATAAGTAAAAACGTCGTCGACAACGCCATAAACGGCCTTGTCGGCGATTTTATCGTTTCGGCCGTGATAATGGCTTCTCTCGGCGTCGTTCAGATAGGCCTCAACCTGATTTGCCGCTACGGCGAGGAGCGGATAAAGCTCCGCCTCGAGTGCGACCTCCGCGAACGCTTTTTCCGTGAATTCTTAAATAAATCCTACCCCTCCGAGACCCGCCTCCACAGCGGCGAGGTGATAAACCGCCTCGGCGCCGACGTCGCCGTCATAGCCGACGGCGCGATAGGCATTGTGCCGCATTTCGTTCAGTTCGTCGTGAAGATAGCCATGACCTTCGTCGTCCTCTTCTCGCTCGACTGGCGTTTCACCGTCGCGGTCCTTGCGGGCGCGGCCGTCTCCTTCGTCATATTCAGATTTTTCAAGCTCCGCATAAAGAAATACCATAAGGGCGCCCAAGAGGCCGAGGGCGCCGTCCGCGCCGACTGGCAGGAGACCCTTTCGGCTCTCGACGTCGTCAAGGCCTTCAACGCGGCCGACGCGGTCGCCGAAAGAAGCCGCGGCAAAATAGCCACAAGCTTCAAGGCGAGGATGAAGCGGGTCGTCATGGCCATCTTCTCGTCCTCGGGCATCGAGTTCGTCTTCCGCGCGGGCAGCTGCTTCGCGGTGATATGGGGCGGCGCCATGATACTCGGCGGCGCGGCGGGCTTCACCATAGGCACGCTGACCGCCATAATCCAGCTCGTCGGGCAGATAAATCAACCCTTCACACAGCTTGCAAACCTCATCCCGCGCTACTATCAGGTCTCGGCCTCGGCCGAGCGGGTCGAGGAGCTCGTCTCGGGCGAAAACGAACCCGAATATTCGGCGCCCCTCGAAAACGGATTCGGCTCCCTCGAGTTTAAGGACGTCACCTTCTCCTACGGCGCCGAAACGGTGCTCGAGCGGGTCAACATGCGCGTCGAAAAGGGCGAATTCATAAGCATCGCGGGCATTTCGGGCTCGGGCAAGACGACTGTCCTTCGCCTGCTTCTTTCGCTTTATACGAATTACGAAGGACGTATCGACATCCTTGACGGCAAAGGTCTGCCCGCTCCCGAGGGCTTTCTGCCACGCTCGCTTTTCTCCTACGTTCCGCAGGAGCCCGAGCTTTTCTCGGGCACCGTCCGTGAGAACGTAGCCTTCGGCCGAAGCTGTTCGGACGAAGAGATATTCGCCGCCCTCGACGCCGCCGAGGCGGGCTTCGTCCGCGACCTCGAAAAAGGTCTCGACACGGTGCTTTCGGAGCGCGGCGGCGGACTTTCCGAGGGTCAGCGTCAGCGCCTCTCGGTCGCGAGAGCCCTGCTTTACGACGCGCCGATACTGCTTCTGGACGAGGCGACGAGCGCCCTCGACGCCGACACCGAAAAGCGGCTTTTAACCAAGCTTAAGTCGGAGGGAAGGACGGTCGTCATGGTCAGCCACCGCCCCGCCGCCCTCGAGATGTCGGAGCGCATCCTTACGGTAAAAGACAAAAAGATCTGGTGAGTCGGAGTTAAAATGGAAAAGAAAAAAGTCTCCTTCGCGGATATTCTCCGCTTCACGGGAAAACTGTTTTTATATCAGTTCATTACCTCCGTAATGACTTTCTTTACCTTTATGGGCGTCACCCCGATTTTCGGGCTCGGGGACGTCTGGCAGCCCATACTCATCTCGGGCGTGCCGTCC
>JAEEIO010000187.1 GCA_016281405.1 Clostridiales bacterium
TAAAACCATTCTGGCTTTTGTTCGTTAATTACTTGTAACCAACTCAAAGTTGATTTACGGGTCCATTTCATTGTTCAATTCTCAAGGTCCGTCGCCCGTCCGCTTTTTCGCGGCGGGAGCTTTATTTTACCACAGCTAAGATACCCTTGTCAACCCCTATTTTCAACTTTTTCAAGCTTTTTTTCGGAGTCACATCGGCCTTCGCCGCGGATGCCGCGCTTTTTCCGCACAGCGTTCTATATTATACTCGCTTGTTTCCTGCTTGTCAAGAAGTTTTTTCGACTTTTTAAGATAAATTTTTTATCAACATAAATCCGGTTTTTTGTTCAAAACGGCAATAAAAAAGCGCCCCGACCATCGGGACGCTTTTTTGACGGTTTATCGTGGGTGTTTATCCGACCTTGACGGTCTTCCACCAGTCGTTGACTTCCCCGGTTATCTCCTCGCCGCCCTGCTCGTACCAGCTTTTGACGACGGTGTCGTAATGGTCGACGGGGTAGTCGCCCTTGATTATCGCGACTATCTCGACCGTCACCATGCAGTTGATATCCGTAAGGTATTTATCCATCGCGGCGGTGTTGCTGACGGCGAACTTGTTCTGGACGTAGTTGGCGCTGTCGAGGTTGCCGTAATAGAGGTCGTAAACGCCGCCCTCCTTATACATAAGGTAGTTGGCGTAGTTCTTCTTGGTGAAGCCGCCGTCGACGGCGTCCCAATAGTCGTTGAAGGTCTTGAGCTGGGCGTCGTTAAGGCCTTCGGCGTCTCTTCTCTGTATCTGATCGATAAACTCGAGCTGTGCCTCGACGTCGGGCTTCGGGGTGTTTCTCATCGGGCAGAACTGGATGGGATACCAGCCGTCGACGGTATTGCCGTCGTATCTCTCTATCTGAGGCGGCACGAAGAATTCGGCGTGGGACTCGTCGGTATAAAGCTCCATACATATATTATATACCTTGACGACGGCCTCGGGGTATTTGCAGTCTTTGCCGACGACGTAATACATAAAGCAATTGCTCGCCGTCGCGATATTCATTTCGTAGCCGTCGGCCGCGAACATCGGGACTATGGTAAATCTCGCTTCGGGGTTTCTCTTTATCGTTTCGTTCGCTATATTATAGGTATATGGGGCGATCACCATGCCCGCCTTGCCGGTTATTACCTCGTTCGCCGCGTAGGGAAGCGATCCGACGACCTCGATATTGTTTTCCTCGCCGCAGTTTATAAGTCCCTCGACATACCACTCGCGAAGTTCGGCTATGGCGTCCTTCATCGGCTCTGCGTCGGTGAGGCCGTAGCGGAGCTCGCCGCCGTCGGTCTCATACCAGTAGAAGGGAGTGACGCCGTAGGCGTTGAATATCGAGGCGGTCTCGACGAAGTTCTGGTCGACGACGAGTCCGTAGGAGGCGTCGTTCATATTCTTAAAGGCGCGCATTACGTCGGTAAGCTCGTCGATCGTGGTCGGCGTCCTTTTGCCGACGGTGTCGAGCCAGTCTTCGCGGATGAAGAGCCAGCTTGCGGTCGACGTGCGGGAGTCCTGAAGCCACGGGAGCATTTTTATCCTGCCGTTGAAGGTGCCGGCGTAGAATATTTCCTCGCCCGCCGTCTCCCACGCCGCGAGGACGTCGTCGGAGAACCTGACCTCATCCTCGCCCTTGATATAGGAGGTAAGGTCGGTGAGAAGTCCGTTTTTTTCGGCGGCCTTAAGCATCGGGAAGGCCCAGTAGGCGTCGGCAAGATTGGCTATGTCGGCGAGCTCGCCCGCGTAGATTTTTGCGCTCAGCTTGTCGAGATAGGGGACTATGTCGTTGGAGTCGAACGCCAGCTTGAACTTTATGCCGAGCTCTTTTCTGATATAGTCGCAGACGGGATTTCTGACAAGGTCCCATCCCTTGGCGTCGAAGGTCTCCTGATAGGAGCTGTAATAGAGCGCCGACAGGGAGAGAGTTATGTTGGGGTAGTAGCCGCCTTCTCTCGCGGGCTCTTCGCCCTTTTCCTCCTCGCCGCCGCAGGCGGAAAGGACGGAAAGGCAGCCGACGACGAGGACGGCAGAGAGTAGAATTGCCAAAAGCTTTTTCAATTTTTACACTCCTTTTCCGTTATTTATCGTATCAGCTCAAAGGCATTTGTGTTTCGTTCTTTCGATTATATGGTCCTGAATATAGGACGGGAGAAGATTGAACTTCTGGCTGAAGCCCGAAACTCCGACGGTAAGATTATCGTATTGCTCGGGGTGCTTTTTGGCGTCTAAAAGCGTTTCGGCGTCGATGACGTTGAACTGGACGTTCATAAGCCCCTTTTTGCCCGCGGCTATGAATACGTCGGTCAGAGCGTCGATATTCCTGTCGCAAAAGAGCTTCGGGTCGACCTCGACTATCGCCGAGCAGGTGCCGGGGGCTCTTTTGCCGGGGAGCTTGGCGATGGAATTCATGAGGGCGGCGACGCCGTTGAAGTCCCTTCCCTGCATAGCGGAAACGCTGTATGCCGTGGGCTCGCCCTGACGGCGCCCGTCGGGCGAGGCGAGGCCCGCGATGCCGAGGCTTATCATCCAGAGAGACGAAAACGGTTGGGCGTGGAGCGAGATACCGTATTTTGCCGAAAGCTCTTCCAGAATATCGCAGGATTTATTCAGAATATCGACGGCGATATCGTCGACCTCGTCTATGTCGTTGCCGTATTTCGGAGCTTTGTTTATGAATTCGTCCCTGACGGCGTCGTCGGGGAAATTCCGCTTCATAAAACCGATGATATTCTCGAGGGTGTATTTATGCTCCTCGTAGACGAAATGGCGGATGGCGGCAAGCGAGTCGGCGAGGTTGGGAATACTGCAAAGGGGTATCTGATAATAGTCGTATTTCGCGCCGAAAGCGGCGAAGTCTTTGCCGTTTTCAAGGCAGTCGTCGGTGAGGAGCGATTTATAGGGGCGGGGGTCGTTATAGGCGACACATTCTCGGGCCCTTAATATCTTTTTGACGACGTTTTCGAGCATGAAAGCCATCTGCTTTATAACGGCGTCATAGAAAACGTCGTAGGTTTTGAGGCTCTTTAAGGAGCCGGTGGCGACGCCGCCGAAAAAGCCGGGAGTAAGGAGGCTGTAGCCGTTCCCGAGGACGTATTCGACGCATTTCAAAAGGTTTACTATCGCGCTCTGGACGTGGGGGTTGGATTTGCCGGGGATGACCGATCCGGCGCAGCCTATCTGGCTGTAATCGCGGGCGTCCTCGCGGCTTATGCCCTTGCTTTCGAGGGCGGGGATTATGACGTCGTCGTTGAAAAAGAAGGGGACGCCCTTCTGAAGGTGGCCGTTTACCTCGAGGGCGCGCCTTATGAATCCGCGCTCGGTGTTTTCGGAAAAGCGCACCGAGACGCATCGGACGAAATCGAGCTGTTCGGTGACGTCGAGCATCATATAGGAAAGCCTGTTGACGGCGCTTTTGCCGTCCGCGGATACGCCGCCTATCAGAGCCTGCTGGACGTCGTGGCTTCTGTAAAGCTTTATCCAGAGCATGCAAAGTATCTCGAACGCCTTTTCCTCGGTTATTACTCCTTTTTCGACGTCGGCCGCGAAATAGGGATAAAGTATCTGATCGATGCGGCCCAGGGAATTTGCGTTTATCTCGTCTTCAAAGGTGTTTATAACGTGGGCGAACCACAGCGACTGAACCGCCTCGACAAAGGACTTCGCGGGGTTTTCGGGGACGGCGGAGCAGACGTCGATTATCTTTTTCAAGTCCTTTTCGCTATAATCGGGGGCGCCCTTTTCAAGAAGCTCGCGGGCCTTCGCGGCGTATTTTTTGCCGATATTCATGGCCGCCCGACAGAGCTTTTCGGTAGAGCGGTAGATTGGTAGGTCGCCGTTTTTCGCTCTGCCCTCGAGGACTTCGTCAAGCAGACCCTTAAATCCCTTTTTAAGCACCTTTTCGTAGCCGACGGCGGTGTGGTTGTTCTTACAGCAGGAGGCGCTCCACGCGGCGTCGTCCGCGCAGGCGTTTTCATAGTCGGTGTTTATCTCGGGCTTATAGCCGTTCGGGTTTTCGACGGGGTTTTTGAGGTATTCGAAATATCTTTCGACGTCTTTTTTTGAAAATCCCGAGAGTTCCGCCGTTTTTCTTCCCTCTTCGTTATCCCCGGGCTTGCTTTTTTCGTTTCTGCCGAAATTGAATCCGACGATGATCTCGCCCGGAATTATGACGGGCGTGAGGCCGTCAAGGACTCGCGCGACGCCCAACGCCAATATCTCGCTGTTGCTTTCGCCGCGCTCTTTCGCCTCGTTCTGACCGAGAATATTATAAAAATTGCGCTGGCATTCGTAGTATTTTTCGTATTCGTGTCTATAAAGCGCCTCGTCGCGTAAGGACGCGCAGCGGTCGGAAATCTGAAACATCGAAAGCTTTCTTTTTTCGTAGTAAAGTCTGCTCTCCTTCGCCTGCTTGCGGTATTCGGTCGGGGCGCATCCGAACTCCTTGAGGAAGGCCTTGTTGAAGCCGCCGACCGAGTCGTAGCCGTAGTCGGCCGCGACGTCGACGACCTTTTTGCCCGACAGCAGATCTATAGCCGCCATGTCGAGGCGGTAGTGGCGGACGTATTCGACAAAGGTCTTTCCTGTGTAGAGCTTGAACTTCTTGCAGAAATACCACTTCGAGTAGTTGAATTTACGCGCCGCCTCGGAGGCGGTGAGCGGTTCCCTTATGTTGTCGTGGATATATTTGAGTATTATCTGCAAGACGTTCACCTCGCTATATTATATTATAACTTATAAAAGCAGGCTTTTCCACTCCAATTTTGCGGTATTAAAAAAGCGCCCCGAGGGGGCGTTTTTTAAGACGGTTCTCGCCGTAGCGGGGGCGTTTTTAGGATCGTTTTATTTCACAACCGTTCTTTCGCCGATGCAGGCGGGCGACTGACCGCGGAAAAGCTCCGAGGTCTCATTTCTGAAGCGGTCGGCGTCCTCCGCGCGGACGGCGACGGTGACCGCCGTCTTTTCGCCGTAGTCGATCGAAATATCCGCGGCGTATGACGAGACCGCCGCGCGAAGCCTCTCGGCGCTCTGATAGTCGCCCTCAAAGCGGAAGACGGCGCAGTTTACGAGCTCGGCCTCGCCCGCCGCCGTCACGGCGCCTTTTGCGGCGTCGGTGTAGGCTTTGACGAGTCCGCCCGTGCCTAAAAGTATCCCGCCGAAATAGCGGGTGACGGTGACTAAGACGCCGTCGAGGCCCTCTTTGCGAAGGTAGTCGAAAATCGGAAGTCCCGCGGTTTTTTTGGGTTCGCCGTCGTCGGAATAGCCCGTCGCATTACCTATTATATAGGCGTAGACGACGTGTCGCGCTTTGCGGTTTTGGGCGCGGACGGCGGCTATAATGCCCTCGGCCTCCTCCGCCGAAGAAACGGGAAAAGCGCAGCCTATGAAGCGGCTGCGCTTGACTTCTATCTCGTATTCGGACTTTTTCGCCACGGTTTTTTTAGCCATAGACGCGTTTGTTCCATATCTTCAGGTTCTCGGCGAAATCGACGCCGACCATCGAACGTCCGCCGATGTTGAGATACTGCCACGTGCCGTCGGCGGGGATGCGGCCCATATCCATATCGTAGGTGAGATAGGTCGCAAGTTTCAGGATGTAGCCCATGAGTTCGTCCTGCGAGAGGGTCGTTCTGACCTCGCCGAGGTATTTGTTGAGAAGGCCTATGATATCGGTGACAGGCATGGCGGCGAATTTATCGATCATGATCTTCATGAACTTGCGCTGACGCTCGGTGCGGGCGAAGTCGCCGTTGCCGGTGTGGCGCATTCTGACGTAGGAGAGCGCCTCGGCGCCCGTCGCGTGGAAGGTGCCGCCCTTTTTGAGCGCTTCGACCTCTTCGGCCGTCCTGCGGCCTTTTTTGACCGAATGCTCAAGGAAGGCGCTGTAGGCGTTACCGAATTCGCCCGGCTCGAGGTAGAGGTCGACGCCACCGAGGTCGTCGACAAACTCCCTGAAAACGGCGAAATTGACGGTGACGTAGCGGTCGATGCTGATCCCTATATTGTTTTTGATGGTCTTTATCAAAAGCGACTCGCCGCCGAAGGCGTAGGCGGCGTTGATGCGGTTTTTGTCGTTTACCGTCGGGATGAGGACGTAACTGTCTCGCATTATAGAGGTTATGACTATCTTGCGCCGCGTTTCGTTTATGGTTATGACCATCATGGTGTCGGTCCTGCCGCGGAAATTGAGACCTCTCGAGTCGCACCCGACGAGCAGGATGTTGGTTATCTTGTCGGTCGATTTGACTATCGGCAGACGGGCGGCGAGGTCGCCCGTTATTATCGTTTCGTAGCTCGCTATTATGTCGGAGTCGGTGTCGGGGACGTCGGAGGGGACGTCGTCGGGGTCTTGCGGTATCTGACTTACAATGAAATCCTCGTCGTCGGGATCGACGTATTCGACGTTTTTGAGCATATCGGCGACGACGAGATAAGCCGTGCCGAGAAAGAGCGCGACGACTATCAAAAGCGATATGAGGATCTTAACGACGTTTTTAATTCTCTTTTTGGTCTTTTTAGTCAACGGAAACGACCTCAGTTCTTATCTTCTATCTCCTTTTTGAGGGAGGCGGCGAATTCGGCGACGGGCAAGACCCCGCCGTCCTCGCCCTTGCGGGTCCTCACGGCGACGGTGCCGTCGGCGGCTTCTTTATCGCCGACGACGAGCATATAGGGTATCTTCTGAAGCTGAGACTCTCTTATGCGGTAGCCGATCTTTTCGTTTCTCGCGTCGAGCTCGGCGCGGATGCCGGCGGCGGTGAGGGTCTCAAGCACTTTCTCGGCGTAGTCGGTATGCTTTTCGGAGATGGGGAGGACGACCGCCTGCACGGGAGCGAGCCACGTCGGGAAGGCGCCCGCGAAATGCTCGGTTATGACGCCCGTAAATCTCTCGATAGAGCCGAAGACGACGCGGTGTATCATGACGGGACAGTGCTTTTCGCCGTCCTCGCCCGTGTATTCGAGATTAAAGCGGCCGGGGAGCTGGAAGTCAAGCTGTATGGTGCCGCACTGCCAGGTTCTGCCGAGGCAGTCTTTTATGTGGAAGTCGAGCTTCGGGCCGTAGAAGGCGCCGTCGCCCTCGTTTACCGTGTAGGTCTTGCCTATAGCGGTGATGGCGTCGGCGAGGGAGCCGGTGGCGGCGTCCCAGTCCTCTTTGGTGCCGATGTGGTCGTCGGGCATGGTCGAAAGCTCTATTTTATAGGGGAGGCCGAAGAGGTTGTAGACCTCGTCGAAGAGGCTGGCTATCCTTATGACCTCGTCCTTTATCTGCTCCTTGGCGAGAAGGATGTGGGCGTCGTCCTGCGTGAAGCAGCGGACGCGGAACATGCCGTGAAGGGCGCCCGAGAGCTCGTGACGGTGGACGTGGCCGAGTTCGGCGTAGCGAAGCGGCAGGTCGCGGTAGGAGTGGGGCTCGAGGGAGTAGACGAGGATGCTTCCGGGGCAGTTCATCGGCTTTATGGCGTAGTCTTCGCCGTCGATGACCGTCGTATACATATTCTCTTTATAGTGGTCCCAGTGTCCCGAGGTCTCCCAGAGGGTGCGTTTCATTATTTGGGGGGTGGATATTTCGACGTAGCCCCATTTTTTATGGACGGAACGCCAGTAGTCTATGAGGGTGTTTTTGAGCACCATGCCCTTGGGGAGATAGAAGGGGAAGCCGGGGGCTTCGTCGCGGAAGGCGAAAAGGCCGAGTTCGCGGCCGAGTTTTCTGTGATCTCTCTTCTTGGCCTCTTCTATCATGGTGATATAGGCGTCGAGTTCCGACTGTTTCGGGAAAGCGGTGCCGTAGACGCGCTGAAGCATTTTGTTGTTGGCGTCGCCGCGCCAGTAGGCGCCCGTGACGTTGGTTATCTTTACGGCCTTAAGGTCGGAGGTCTTTCCGAGGTGCGGGCCGCGGCAGAGGTCGGTGTATTCGCCCTGCTTATAGAAGGAGATGGTCTCGCCCTCGGGGAGCTCTTTGATAAGCTCGACCTTGTAGGGCTCTTCCCTTTCGGTCATGAGCTTCAGGGCTTCGTCGCGGGAGAGCTCGAAGCGCTCTATCGGAAGCGCCTCTTTGATTATCTTTTTCATCTCGGCTTCGATTTTCTCGCACTCCTCGGGAGTGAAGGGGGTCTCGACGTCGAAGTCGTAGTAAAAGCCGTTTTCGATGGCGGGGCCTATCGTCAGCTTGGCGGCGGGATAAAGACGCTTGACCGCCTGCGCCATGACGTGGGCGGCGGTGTGGCGGTAGACCTTTTTGCCCTCCTCGTCCTCGAAGGTGAGCGCGAGGAGCGAACAGCCGCTTTCGGGAAGGGGCGCCGAAAGATCGCGCGGCTCGCCGTCGACCAAGACCGCGAGAGTGTTGCGGAGTAATCCCTGCGAGATGCGGCCTATTACGTCGGCGCCCGTCTCGCCTTTTTCGTATGATATTTTGTTTCCGTCTTTAAGAATTGCTTCTGCCATGTTTATTCTCCTTACGGCTTGACGCCGGAATAGTTTATAGTAAACCCTTACGGGCGTTTTTTTCTTTTTAATTTCGCGAGTATTTTTTTGTCGTCTTCCGAAAGAGGCGCCTTCTTCAGAAGGTCGGGGCGCTTCGAAAGGGTCTCGGAAAGGGCCTTTTCGCGGCGCCATTTCGCCACGTTTTCGTGGTGGCCCGAAAGAAGCACGTCGGGGACCTTTTTCCCCATGAACTCCTCGGGGCGCGTATACTGGGGGTATTCGAGGAGGCCGTCGTAGTGGCTCTCGCCCTTGTAGCCCTCCGCCTCGGCAAGCACGCCTTTAACGGTGCGGGAGAGGGCGTCGGCCAAGACCGCCGCGGGCATCTCGCCGCCCGTGAGGACGTAGTCGCCTATTGAGACCTCCATATCGACGTAGTCGAGTATCCGCTCGTCTATGCCTTCGTAGTGGCCGCACAGTATTATATAATTATCGTTTTGCGAGAGCTCGTTTACGAGGCTCTGGCAAAGGGGTTTTCCTTTGGGGGACATATAGATTACGAGCGGCGTCTCTGAAAAAGTCTTTTTCCGCTCTTCTATCGCTTTTACGACGGGCGGCGCCATGAAGACCATACCGCAGCCGCCGCCGTAGGGGTAGTCGTCGACGCGGCGGTGGCGGTCTTCGGAGAAGTCGCGCAGATTGACGGCGTTTATCTCGATAAGACCGTTTTTACGGGCGCGGCCTATAATGCTCTCAGAGAGCACGGCGTCGACCGTTTCGGGAAAGAGGGTGAGGATGTCGAATCTCATCAGTCGAAAAGTCCCTCCATGGGGGTAAAAGTGAGGCGGCCTTTTTCGAGGTCTATCTCTATCTCGCTCTCGGCGACGGCGGGAAACATGACGCTTTTGCCCTTATCGTCGGTCGCGGTGTAGACGTCGGAGGAGCCGGCGCGGAAAATATCGGTAATTTTACCGTAGCCTTTTCCCTCGCGGTCGAAAACCGAAAGACCTATTACGTCCTCGGTGAAATAGACGCCCTCGGGGAGCGTTATATCGTCGCGGAGAGCGTAAAGCTTTACGCCGCGCAGCCGCTCCGCCTCGTCGGCAGAGTCGACGCCCGCGAGCCTCACTATCACGACGTTCTTATGCGGGCGCGCCGATAAAACCCTGACGAGCGTTTCGCCTTCGCCGAGGTAAAGCCTTTTGGCGCGGGTGAGAAGCTCGGGGTCGCCCGAGACGCGCACCTCGCCTTTGATGCCGTGGGGAGCCGTAACGGCGCCGCATTCGACCGTTTTCTTCATGATTTTTCCCCTTTCGTGAAATGTCGGCCGTCAGACTGCCCTTAAAGGCAGTCTGACCGCTTCATTTTCGTTTAAGAGGCGTCATTCCTTCTCGACTATTTCCACATTGACCTTTTTGCCGGCCTTGGTGGCTGCCGAGCGCATGACGACGCGTATGGCTCTCGCAATTTTGCCCTGTTTGCCGATTATCCTTCCCATGTCGTCCTTATCGACGGACACGCGGAAAACGACGCTGTCATCCGAAGCTTCTTCGGTTATGACCACGCCGTCGGGATTTTCGACAAGGGATCTTACAAGATACTCAAGCAGATCCTTCATAATTCCAAATGCCTTTCCTGTCAGTCGATAACGCCGTTCTTCTTGAGAAGAGCCTTGACCGTAACGGTCGGCTGAGCGCCGTTTTTGATCCAGTCGGTAGCCTTGTCGGCGTCGATTTTGACCTCGGCGGGATCGGTGAGAGGATTGTAGGTGCCTATCTCCTCGATAAATCTGCCGTCTCTGGGATATCTGGAGTCGGCGACGACTATCCTGTAGAAGGGGGATTTCTTGGCGCCCATTCTTCTGAGTCTTATTTTAACTGCCATCTTTTTTCACCTCCGATAGCTTGTTTTTGTATTTTACCGTCCGCGGTTTGCGGGCGACTAAAACCCTTTTTTAACGAAAGCCCTTTTTGGGAGCGGCTTTCAGATTCATGCCGGGCATGGCGGGCATTTTGCCCTTGTTCAGTTTTTTCATCATTTCTTTTATCTGCTTATAGGACGCCAGCATTTTGTTGACGTTTTCGACGGTGTTGCCCGAGCCTAAAGCTATTCTTCTCCGGCGTTTACCGTCGATTATTTCGGGCTTGCGGCGCTCCCTCGGGGTCATCGACTGTATCATCGCTTCGTAACGGACGAACTGACGTTCGTCGATGTTGGCGGAGGCAAGCGCCTTTTTGTCGACGCCGGGCATACTTTCGAGTAACGCGCGGATATTGCCCATTTTCTTTATCTGACGGAGCTGGGCGAGGTAGTCTTCGAGGTCGAATTCGTTTTTGCGCATCTTCTCCTCGAGTTTTTTGGCCTCTTCCTCGTCTATCGAGCGCTCGACGCGCTCTATCATCGAGAGGACGTCGCCCATACCGAGTATGCGGCTCGCTATGCGGTCGGGGTGGAACTCCTCGAAGTCGCCTAATTTTTCGCCCGTGCCGGCGAATTTGACGGGCTTGCCCGTGACGTATAGAACGGAGAGGACGGCGCCTCCCCTCGTGTCGCCGTCGAGCTTGGTGAGAATGACGCCCGTGATGTCGAGCAGTCCGTTGAAATGCTCGGCGACGTTTACGGCGTCCTGACCCGTCATGGCGTCGACGGTGAGAAGTATCTCGTCGGGTTTGACTCTCGCCTTTATCTCCTCGAGCTCCTTCATCATATCTTCGTCGATATGGAGGCGGCCCGCGGTGTCTATCAGAACGACGTCGTTTCCGTATTTCGCGGCGTGGGCGACGGCGTCGGAGGCGATCTTTACGGCTCCCGCCCCTTCGCCGCCCGTGTAGACCGGCACTTCGCACTTTTCGCCGAGTCTCTGAAGCTGGAGCACGGCGGCGGGACGGTAGACGTCGCAGGCGACAAGAAGCGGACGGCGTCCCTGCTTTTTGAAAAGCCCCGCCAGTTTGGCGGCGTGGGTCGTCTTACCCGTGCCCTGAAGGCCGACTATCATTATGACGGTCGCGCCGTTATTCTTGAGTTTTATCTTCTGATCTGGCGACGTCATTATCGCCGCCATCTCTTCGTTGACTATCTTGATGACCTGCTGGGCGGGGGTGAGGCTCTTCATGACCTGCTCGCCGACCGCGCGTTCGCTGACGCGGGAGATAAACTCCTTGACCACCTTGAAGTTGACGTCGGCCGACAAAAGCGCCAGCTTTATCTCCCTCATGGCGTCCTTTACGTCGGCCTCGGTGAGTTTGCCCTTGTTTTTAAGCCTCTTGAATACCGCCGACAGCTTTTCGGAAAGGCTGTCGAAGCCCATTTACAACACCTCAGTCGATGATTTCTTCGACGGCGCGGATAATATCGTTGGCCTTCGAGTTTATCGAGAGCACGAGGCTCGTCTTGGAATTGTCTTCCTTTATTCCGACGGCAAGCGCTCTTATCTTGTTGGCCGTTTCGACGGTGCCGCGGAAGCGGGCGGCAAGACCCAGCTTTTCCTCGTAGCCGCGAAGCTGCTCCTCGCCCCTTTTGATGCTGTCGCGCACGCCCTGACGGGTGATGCCGAGCTGAGAGGCTATTTCGCCCAAGGACATATCGTCCTCATAGTATGCGAGCATGGTCTCGCGCTGCTTTTCGGTAAGTAATTCGCCGTAAAAATCGAGTAAGATCTGGACGCTTAAATCTTTTTCATACATTTTTCGGGCACTTCCTTTCGGACGCTGTAACATATTGTCATTATTATAGCAAAAAAGCGGACGTGTGTCAAGTATTTTTCCTTGACACTTTGCGATTTTTTGTCTCTTTTTTCGGTTTTTTTCAGCTTTTTAATATAAATAATTGTTATTGCAATCCGCGCCGTTTTTTGATAAAATATAATGTATGATAATATCTCGTTATAAGGACGGTCGGTTGATATGATATTACGAAAGGCTACGGCGATCATTATTTCGGCGGCGATGATTATCGCGTCGCTTTCTTTCCTTTCCGCTTTCGCCGAAGAGACCGACAGTATAACCTATACCGCTTACGGAGCGGAGAACGCGGTGGTAGCGGTCGAGGACTTCCGTCTCGAAGGGCCTGACACCTATAACGTCTTCGTCCCCGCGGAGACGGAGAAGGTGGTCTTCTCGGTCACGACGAAGGACAACGCCGCGCCCGTTTTCGACGGCGGGAACGAGATAGTCATGGACGGGCTTACCGCCTCAGGCGGTTTTACCGTCGGGGACGAATACTATAACATTATTTTCGCGAAGCAAAACGACGATAACGCGGTAATCGAAAATATAGAGATCGTCGCCGTCGGCGCCGAGGACGCCGAAACGACGCTCGGTTTCGATTTCGATCCCTACCGTCAAGGCGCCGACGAGAGAAACGCCGCAAAGGCGCCGTCGGACACCGTCGCGATAAAGTTCAACATCACCGCGAAGGAAGGCGCCGATATACTGATAAACGGCGAGGCGCCCGAAGAGTCCTACGCGATAAACACGAAATATCCCGTCTTTTATATCAGAGGGACGCAGGGGCTTCTCGTTTTCGACTATAAAATTTGCATCTCCGTCGAGGGCGTCGCCGACCTTTACGAGCTTTCGCTCGAATACGGCTTTTCGGGCGGGAGCGCCGTAAGAAAATATAATCTTTTCACCGAGGGCGCCGAGTATAAAATCGCCGCGCCGAGAGGCGTTTTGACGGTAAACGCCGAAATAGAGGGTCTGGAGCTTCGCCACAAGAGCCACTCGGAGCTTGCGGGACTTTTCACCGACGGCGCGTTTTCCTATGAAAACGGCGTCGCGCTCGAGGCGGTAAACGGCTCGGACGAGGTCGTCTTCACCGTTACGCTCGAGGACGCCCCCGAGGGCTTCCCCGACGTCAGAAGCTACGCGACTACCGCCTACAAGGGCGGACTTGCCGCGGGGAGCGGAAGCTTCGCGCTTGACGAAAGGGCGCCCGTGATAAAGTTTTACAATCTCGCCGACAGCTTCGACGCCGCGCTTGATTTCGGCTACCCCTACGATTACGTTATAACGGTAGGCGAAACGGCTTATCCGAACGGCGTCGGCATCCCCGCCGCGGAGGGAGAGGCCGTTATCTCGGTCACGATTGGCGAAGAGGTTTACGAGCTTCCCGTCGCGCTTGCGCCCGAGGCGTTTTTGCCGTCGCTTTTAAGCCTTTCGGTCACGCCGCTCGACGCGGACGGAAACGAAGTCTCCGCGTCGTATATTCTGGAGGGTCTCGAAACGGGCGAGACCGTTATAAACAGCTTCCCCTACATGAAAGGGACGGCAAAGTATCAGATAGCCGTGCCTCAGGCCGAGTTTTGCGAAAACGTGCAGATACCGATAGCGCCCGTGGCGGTCGAAACGGTCTTCACCGTGACCCTTATAAACGAAAACGGACAGACGTCTTACAAGGCGGTTTTCGAGCGTTCCGACGAAAACGGACTTTACGGTCTTCGCGTCGACCTCAAGGACGCCGACGGCGTTTCGTTAAACAGTTATGAGGTCATCGACTCTGTTACGGGCGACAAACGCGCCGCAACTATAGACTTTTACGTCCGCGTGAAAGACGTCGAGCATACCGTCACCGTGAACGGCCAAGAGGCCTTCCCCTCGATGCTCGGCTACTACAAGGCGACGCTCGACGCCGATATGCAGTCGCCCATTGTATTAAAGAGTATTTTCCCCGGGAACGACGTCAACGAATACCATATACCCTACGTCGTGCCCGCCCTCTCGTCGTCGGCCGAGCTCAAGTCGCTTACGGTGAAGGCCGTTGACGGCGAGGGCGCCGAAACGGAGGCGACGTTCGACGGCGAGAACGGATTTATAATACTCCCCGCGGGAGCGGAGGCTCTGAGGCTTACGCTTGACGCCGATAACGCCTATAAGGAGATCTCTTTTGACGGAAGGCTTTACGCGGAAGGCGAGGAAATCGCCGTAGGGAAAGGCGGAATGCTTGTTATCCGCCTCCTTTCGGAGGACGGCTCGGCCGTGTCGGAGCATATTTACGACGTCAACCACGGCGAATATCTCACGGGTATTTTTGAAGACGGCGAGCTTATCGAAGGCTTTTCGCCCGAGATAACCGACTATCATTTCGACGCGCCCGAGGACAAGGAGAGCGTGACGCTTTCGGTCACCTTCCCCGACGGTTCCGAGGCGACCTTCGAGCCCGAAGTGGTCTTCGAGGGCGGCACCGTTACGGCGGCGATAACCGTAAAGGGCAACGACGGGAGCGAAACGGTCTATTACGTCTCTTATGAAAAAGAGGTCCCGCTGCTTTCATCCGAAACGCTTATCCTTAACCGCGAAACGGGCTTTATTACGGGACTTACCTTCGGTATGAAGCTTACGGAGCTTAAAGGTCTTTTTGACAACCCCGCCGAAAACATAAAGTTTTATAAAAACGGCGAGGAGACCGAAAGCGGCAACACGGCGACGGGCATAGATGTCGTTTTGGTAAACGGAAACGGCGACGAGCTCGACAGGATGACGCTCGTGCTTTACGGCGACATAAACGGAGACGGAAGGATAAACACGACCGACATCCTCGCGATCGTTATAAACAACAACACCGCAAATCTGTCGGGACATAAGCTCTCGGCCGCCGATATAAACGGCGACGGAAGGGTCAATTCGACCGATATTTTAAGAATAATCCTCTTCAATAACGGCACGGCGATAAATCAGAACAGATAAGGGCATAATTAAAGAGCGGCGCGAAGGGCGACCTCACACAGGGATGAGGTAGCCGTAAGGCAATCTTTTCGCGCGAATACATTGTCAAAGGCGGCGGGCATACGCCAGTATGCTCCGCCGCCTTTTTCGCGTCTCGCACAAAAATCTTTGCCTTACGGTGCAAA
>JAEEIO010000188.1 GCA_016281405.1 Clostridiales bacterium
GAAAACAGATTATTACGGTAAAACGGCTTTTACAGGGAGGAAAGAAAATGAGAAGAACGATTTGCTTTGCACTTGCGCTTATCCTGACGGTTTCGCTCTTGCCGCTTTCGGTCTTCGCGGCGGAAACTGCGCCGCAGACCGCGGCCGCTATGACGACGGATCTCTCCGTATTTACGGACGGCTTCAACACGGCGTCCGCCGCGACGGTGTGGTACGGCGGCAGCGCGTGGCGCGTCATAGGCTATGACGGCGCGGGCGTCGCGAGCGAAAACGGCGCGGCGACGCTTTTTGCAAGCGTCAATTTTGGAGTAACGGATTATTCATTCGGAGGCACTGAATACTGGTCCAGCGCACTTAAAAACAGGATAGACAATATAGAGGAATACTTCTCGCCCGCTGAATCGGCCGCTGTACGCAACCGTTTACTTACGGAAGAGAACGACGAGATTGCCGGCGCCGAAGTGAACGTGAATCTGTGGCCGCTTTCGGTTTCGGAAGCCGAAGCGCTGAACGAATCCATCGCCGCGCTCGATCCGGAACACCGGCACTGGGCGATCAACTGCTGGTGGCTGCGCACACCGGGCAATGACGGCGGCATCGCCGCCGTATTAGGAGACGGCGTAGTCCAAAGCGGCGGTTTAGACGTGTACAGAATGAGTGGCGAGGAGATCGGCGTTCGTCCCGCTTTCATGCTTGATTGCGAGTCCGTTCTCTTCGTTTCGCGCGCCGAAGGCGGCAAATCTTCCGGCGCCGTAGGCGCCGACGCGATTTTAGAAATTCCGGACTATACCGGCAGCGACTGGAAACTGACCGTTTTGGACAGCGCGAGGAGCGGTTTCACCGCATATTTCGACAGCCGCGACGGCGACGTTTTGACGGTCAAATACCGCGGCGCGAAAAGCGGTGATTACGAATACATTTCCGCGGTTATCGTGAATAGTTCCGGCGTCGCCACCCGCTACGGACGGCTCGCGGAGGCCGAGTCCGGCGATAACAACACGGTCACGGTCAACCTCGCTGGAAAAATGAACGCCGGCGACAAACTCTATATCTTCAACGAGCAGGCAAACGGCGATTATATGACCGACTACGCGAGCAGCCTTCAGCTGATCGAATACCCCACGCTGTTGACAGTGAAGGCGGAAGACACTGACATTTACGCCGGAGAAGACATGGTCATCACGGTTGCATTGTACGGGCCCGCCACCGGGCTTGTAACGGTGAGCGTAAACGGCGTTGATCACGAAGTCGAAGTTCGGGACGGGGGAGCCTCTCTGACCCTGTCGGATTTTGAACCGGGCGAGTATCTCGTTGTGGCCTCGTACGCCGGGGAGGATTATTATTCGGAAGATCAGGATACAACGCGTTTCTGGGTCCATCTCCCCGAAACGGTTGACGTCAAGGTCACCGCAGGCGAAGACATGACGAAGACGACTTCTTCCGGCGCGGTATCGCAGACCGTTAGAGTGGGCAGCGCTATGACCGCAGTGGTCTATACGGCAAACGACGGCTATTATTTCCCCGAAAACTACTCTGTCGACGCGGTAAACGGCGTCACCGTCACGCGCGACAGCTTCACGCAGATCACCGTTTCGGGTACTCCCACGGCGAACGCGGCGATCACCCTGACCTCTCCGACCGCAAAAACGGAGGCGACCGTGGATACGGATTTAGTCCTCTACACCTATTCGAAGATCTACGACGGCAAACCGATTTCCGTCGAAGCGTTCCACAACCGCGTGAACGACGACGAGAACGTTTACTTTACCGACAAGGTCGCGCTCGCCTATTATGAGGTGACCCCCGACGGCGACGTCCTTCTTGACGAAGCGCCGAGGGACGCGGGCAGCTACCGCGCCGTCGGAACTCTCGCGGCGCACGGCAAATACAAGGCCGCCGAGGAATCGATCGAGTTCACCATTGAAAAAAGGCCGTTCACGCTCGACGTTCAGTTTCAAGAAGCATATTCCGACGGGTTCAAAGACGGGGTCATATATCAAATCAAACCCGTTAACGTCGTTGAGGGAGATCTCGATCACTTCCCGATCGTCCTTGTTGTCGACCCCGTTCTGGGCACGACCGACGAATACGTGATGACCGGCGGCTCGTTGACGGCTATTGTCGAATATTCACCCGTCTCCGACGCGTTCAGGATCGAGGCCTTGGGGGACGAAAATTACCGTTTCGTCGAGTGTCCGAATCAGGGGTTAAAACCCGATCTTGCAAACAGGCGGCTATACGCAGGTGACTGCAGAGCAATGCTCTTCGACGGATCATTGGAAATTGAAGTTTCCTGCGACTATCCGGGCGAAAACGACGTTTACTCGTTCCATCTGATCGAAGGCAAAAGCGTTTCGGTCGATTTCAACGGTCACGCAGACATTTTGTGCGCGGGCGTCAGCCTCGTGCTGGTCACTTTGTCCGATCAGGCGGGCTTATATAACCCCGCGACCATCATAATCCCGGTATTCGTGGAAAAAGGGTGGGTCGAGGTGCACCCCGATTTCAGCGGGATCACGCCCTATAACGGCCTTCCGCAGCCCGTGCCCTACACGTTAAGATACGGAAACGAAAACGAAAACGGCAGCGTTTCCGTGCAATACGACGGATTTGTCCGCTGCGAGTATTATGAAAAAGCGGCCGCCGGCACGAATAGCGAATCGGTTTACGGCCACGAATGGAGCACCAACCACAATATATGGACCGCCCCTAAAGACGCGGGCGAATACTATGCTCTCTATCGCGCTGTCGATACAGAAAATTTCAATGCGATCGGCGTCGGCGATTCTTTCGTAATAGACCCCGCCGAGCTTGAAGTCGTCACTTACGACGCCGTCGAGGCTTACAGCGGCAAGCCTGTCACGGGGGTTGGCGAAATAAAGGGCCTTGTGAACGGCGAGACGGCGACGCTTAACCTCACCGGCTCGCAGACAGACGTCGGCGTATCGGATAACACCTATGAGCTTGTATGGGACGGCACCGCGAAGCCCAAAAACTACTACGTTGATCCCGTCTACATCGGCATGCTGAAGGTCATGGAGGCGCCGCTTGAAGTCGTCACTTACGACGCCGTCAAGATTTACAGCGGCAAGCCTCTCACTTCGGGCGGCGATATAAAGGGCCTTGTGAACGGGGAGACCGTCACGTTCACCGTCACCGGCTCGCAGACCGACGTAGGAGAATCGGATAACACCTACACCCTGACGTGGGACGGCACCGCGAAGCCCGAAAACTACTACGTTGATTCCGTCTACTTAGGCCAGCTGAAGGTCATAGAGGCGCCGCTTGAAGTCGTCACTTACGACGCCTTCGAGCCTTACAGCGGCAAGCCTCTCACGGCGGGCGGCGAATTAAAAGGCCTTGTAAACGGCGAGACCGTCACGTTCACCGTCACCGGCTCGCAGACCGACGCGGGCGAGACCTATAACACTTATACGATTACCTGGGACGGCACCGCGAAGCCCGATAACTACTACGTTAGATCCAAACGGCTCGGCGTGCTGAGCGTCGGTAAAAAGGCGCTCGACGTCATAACTTACGGCGACAGCAAAGATTACGACGGCACTCCTCTCACGGCGGGCGGCGAAGTTACGGGCCTCGTGAACGGCGAGACGGTGACGCTTAACCTCACCGGCTCGCAGACCGTCGCGGGCGAGTCCCAAAACACCTACGAGCTTATCTGGGACGGCACCGCGAAAAAAGATAACTACGAACTCATCGAATTCATCGGCACGCTGACCGTGTATAAGGCCCGGCCCGACTTCACTTTCCTCGACGACATTCAAGACTTCCCCTTTATCGTCGGCATGACCCTCGGCGAGATAGAACTTCCCGAGGGATGGTCGTGGCTCAGCGCGGCCGACGAGCCGCTTACCGAAGGAGAACAGGTGCTTGAGCTCGCTTTCGATTTGGGCGACGTCAATTACATTACGGCCGTAGGCATCATCGACGTGACCGTTATGGCCCCCGGCTATCGGTTCGACGCCGAAGCCGAAGAGGGCTACGCCTACACCATAGGCGACGGCGAAGGACTTGTCCTCACCGTGTTCCAGACAAACGGCGAAGACAAGGCGTTTGAAAACTTCTCGAGACTTCTTGCCGACGGCGTGGAACTGACGAAAGACGCCGACTACACAGCCGAAAAAGGGAGCGTCATAATAACCCTTCCCGCGGAGACCCTCGAGGCGCTCGGAGCGGGCGAACACACGGTAACGGCGGAGTTTACAAACGGCGAGGTCTCGGTGACCGTCACCGTAAACAAAGTCCCCGCACCCGCCGACGCATTCGACCTCTTCCTCGGCGTTATGCTCCTTGCGGCATGCGGCGCGGTCGTCACCGCTCTCATGGGCAAGAAGAGAGCGTAAAAGCAATAAATAAAAAAACCACCCTAAGGGCGACCTCACACAGGGATGAGGTAGCCGTAAGGCAATCTTTTCGCGCGAATACATTGTCAAAGGCGGCGGGCATACGCCAGTATGCTCCGCCGCCTTTTTCGCGTCTCGCACAAAAATCTTTGCCTTACGGTGCAAA
>JAEEIO010000189.1 GCA_016281405.1 Clostridiales bacterium
GGACGAAGGGTCGGCCTTCATAAGCGTCGCGACGTAGGTGCCCTTGGCGAAAATGGCGTAGGCGTATTTCTCGCCGCGATAATCCTGCGGCAGGTATTCGTCGATGCCGTAGGGAAGATAGAACGAATAATCGTATTCGACCGCCGACGACTCCTCGTCAGACGACCCGCTCTCCTCGGACGAAACGTCGGAAGGCTCTTCGGACGAGGGAACATCCGAGGACTCGGAAGACGTTTCCGACTGGACCGCCGACGGCGCGGCGGACGACTGCGGCTCGGGGACCTTGGACGGCGTGTAAACGGGAAAGAAAACTGCCCATAAAACCGCCAGAACGAGAATTACGGCGAGGGCCGCCCACATGAAGGTGAAGGCGTTAGACTTTCTTTTGAGAACGACGGTCTTTCCGACGACGTTCGAGACCGACGACTTTAATTTCTCGGGCGACGGCTCCGAAAGCTCGCTCTCGGCCCTTTTTATAAGACGGAGCGTCTGCAGATATTCGAGGTTTTCTCTCGCCGTTTCGGAGGCCGAAAAGAGCTTATCCTGCGCCTCGGCGGGCAGCTCGCCGTCCAAAAAGTCGCTTATGTCGCGCTTGACGTGGTCTTTTATCATCAGACGTCGCCGCCTTTCACGGTAAAATCGCCGACCGCCGAAAGCTTCTCTTTAAGACTGTCGCGGCAGACCGAGAGGGCGGTCGACATGGCGTCGGGGTCGACGCCGTATATTTCGCAAAGAACGGTCCTTTTAAGTCCGACGACGTCGGCAAGAAGCAAAAGAGCCCGCTCTTTTCTGTTCATTTCGGAGAGTATTTTGATTATCTCGTAGGGGAGCGCGGCCTTATCCTCGAAGGCCTTTAATTCGTAAGGGTAAACGCCGCCGTTTTCCTTGCGTTTTTCGTTGTATTTGCCGTCGCACCAGCTCTTCAGGACGGCGAAATAGGCGCCGGCGGGGGTATTGTCGGCAAGGAGCGCCGCGGCGTCGGCAAAGAAAGCGGCGAAGCTCTGTCTCACGGCCTCCTCGGCGAGAAAACGGTCGCCGAAATAGTAAAGCGCGAAAGAGTAGGCTTTGTCGCAAAAGCTGTCGATGAGGTATTCGCACGTCTCGACGTCGCCCTTTATAAGACCCTTCTTGAACTCTTCGTTCTGTTCCATCTTATCCTCCGTTTTGTGCCTTTCGGAATATCTTTTCTATGTCGGCGCGGCTCTTTGCGGCAAAGAGCAGACGCCTTTTTTCGGCGGCGTCCTTCACGCCTTTCAGGTAAAATACGAGCTGACCTCTCGCCTCGGTGCAGGCGAGCTTTTCGCCCTTTGACTCTATGGCCGCGTCAAGCTGACGCATGGCCGCGTCGAAAAGCGCTTCCGAAGACGGCGTTTCGTAGCGCCCTGTTTCGAAATAGCTTTTTATTTCTTCAAAAATAAAGGGATTTCCGAGGGCGGCCCTGCCTATCAAAACCCCGTCGGCGCCCGTAAACTCCAAAACCTCTTTCGCGTTTTCGGGAGTCTTTATATCGCCGTTTGCGAAAACGGGGACAGAGGCCGCCTCTTTTACAGCTTTTATCGCCCCGTAGTCGACGGGCGGACGATACATCTGCCTCGCCGTTCTGCCGTGGACAAATATCGCGGCCGCGCCCGCGTCGGCAAGCGACGCCGCAAGTTTAACCGCGCTTTCGTCAAACGTTTCCCAACCGAGGCGCATCTTGACGGTGACGGCGGTATCCCCCGCGCCCTCTTTGAGCGCCTTCAGGCAGGCGACGGCGCGCTCGGGATCGCGAAGGAGCGCCGACCCGTCCCCCGAGCCGACTATTTTCGGCGTGGGACATCCCATATTGAAATCTATAAAAGCGGGGGAGAGCTTCGCGGCCTCTTTCGCGGCGAAACAGAGCGGCTCCTCCTCCGACCCGAAAAGCTGGACGCCCGTTTTGCCCTTTCCGAGGGACATTATTCCCGAGGTCTTTTCGTTTTTGTAAAAAAGCCCCTTGGCGCTTATCATTTCGGTCACGGTGAAGTCTGCGCCGTGAGACGCGGCGAGGTCGCGGAAGGCTGAATCGGTATAGCCCGCCATGGGCGCGAGACCGAAAAAAGGCCCTTTTCCGAATAATTGCTCCAAGGCTTTACCCTCCGCACAGATTATCAATTTATTTTACCATAAAAACGGCGTCTATGCAATATTTTTCGGCGGCAAGGCGCTATTTTCACAAAAAAGCGGACATACCCGCGTATGTCCGCTCGATTTATATTATTTTCCGCGGCTCTACGGTTTCGAGCCCCCTTCCGAACCGTTTCGCGAAGGCGAGCAGCTCGTTTTGCGAGGCCGTATCGCTCAGGAAAACGGGCGTGTGGGCGTCGCATCCGACTATAAGGTCGTTTTCGACCTCCGAGGCTATTTTGAAAAACCTTTCGCTCGGATAATGCCTTTTCGACTTCGCGCCGAGCATATTCACCTCGAGCGGCACCGAAAGCCTTTTCGCCGCCTCGCAAAGGCGGACCGTCTCGCGGCGGTAGACCTCTTCGTCGCCCGTGAAATTGTAGATGTCGGGATGGGCGATATAGGTGAAGGCGCCGGTCGAAATGCCCTCGACGACCTGATCGACGAAAAACGCGAGCTCCTTTTCGTCGCCGTTGGGGCCGCCTATCCAACGCCCCTCCCGCTCGTCGACGAGACAGTGCTGACCCATTATGAGGTAGTCGACGCCAAGACGGGCGCAAAGTCCCCGTAGCTTTGGAAAAAGCCTCGGAAAGTATTCGGCCTCGAAGCCGACGAGCAGTTTTATATCGTCCTTGTATTCGTCCGAAAGGCGTCTTAACGTCCCGACGTATTCCTCCGCCTCTTTTGGGAGCATACGCATACCCGAGACGTAGTCTTCGCCGTAAAACTGCGGCGCGTGGTCTGAAAAGCCGAGTATTTTCATACCGCCCGCGATCGCGGCCTCGATATATTCTCTTTCATCCCCGACGGCGTGGTGACAGCGCGCGGTGTGAGTGTGATAGTTTGCGAGCATAATAATAACCTCGAAAAAATCTTTCGAGGTTATTTTACCACTTACCCGCGCCGCGGTCAAGCGGTTATTATTCCGCGTGAAAACTATTTTCGCAAAACGGGGAGGCCTTCCTTTACGAAGACGTCCCGAAACCTTTCGCACTCTCCGTCCGAAAGTGACTCGGGCTCGCAGTACTTTGCCGCGATGCCGAATCTTTCGCACTTTGAGAGCCAGAAGGAGTGGTAGGGCATAAGCTCGGCGCCCGCGAAGCTTCGGAGCCTTTTCGCTGTTTCCGCGACCTTTTTGAAATGCTCCTCGCGGTCGTTTATCCCCGGGATGACGGGCAGCCTTAAAACTATCGGGACGCCCGCGACGTCAAGCGCGAAAAGGTTATCGAGGATAGCGGCCATATCGCCGCCCGTATACTTTTTCAATCTCGCGGCGTCGGTCTCCTTTATATCGAAAAGCGCCCTGTCGCAGTATTTGGCGATTTTTAACAGATTCTCTTTTTCGCCCGCGCCGCTCGTCTCCAGACAGACCGAAATCCCCTCGTTCGCCGCCGCCTCGGCGAGCGACAGCGAAAATCCGGGTTGATAAAGCGGCTCGCCGCCCGATAAGGTCATGCCGCCGCCGCTGTTTTTGTAAAAAACGGCGTCGCGTCGGACTACGTTCATCACCTCGTCAACCGTCGTCGCTTTCCCGACGGGCTCGAGCGCGGCGTAGCGGCAGGCCCTTACGCAAAGTCCGCATCCGACGCAGTTTTTACCGTCGTAAACGTGTCTGCCGTCCTTCAAAGCGTGGCAGCCGTTCGGGCAGACCGCCTCGCACCCGCCGCAGAAAACGCAGGCTTTCGGGTCAAGCTCGACCGACGCCGTCCCCTTCTTGCCCTCGGGGTTATGGCACCAAACGCAGTCGAGCGGACAGCCCTTCATAAAGACGACGGTCCTTATGCCCGGGCCGTCGTCCAGGGAATAACGCTGTATTTTGAAAACGCGGCCATTGCCCGCTTTTTCCATAAAGCTTCCCCTTTAATACTCGTTTCGTTTGATAACGTCTTCCTTTAACTCTCTCGACGAAAGACGGTTGAAATACTCCGAATAGCCGCCGATCCTCACCACGAGATCCTCGTGGCACTCGGGGCGGACGAGGGCGTCTTTAAGCTCCTCCTGCGACATACAGGATATCTGCACCTGAAGTCCGCCGAGCTCGAAATAGCCCTTGACAAGCGCTTTTACGGTCTCGGGTTTTGTCTTTTTAGTAAGACGCAGATTCCACAAGGGTATACCCGTGAATTTTTGCTGGAAAATATGGGACGCCGACTCCATAA
>JAEEIO010000190.1 GCA_016281405.1 Clostridiales bacterium
GCGACGCGTTTCAATAACTTTTCCATATCGATTTCCTTTCATTATCAAAAGCCCGTCCGTTCGGACGGGCCTTGTTTTACTTGAGGTATTTGAGCGGGTTTACAGGCTCGTTGTTGACCCTGATTTCAAAGTGCAGGTGATTGCCCGTCGAGTTGCCCGTCGAGCCGACGTAGGCGATGGTCTGCCCCTGATAGACCTTGGCGCCCGTCTTGACGGCGACCTTGGAGCAGTGGCCGTAGTAGGTGATAACGCCCTTCTGATGCTCGACCTTGACGAGATAGCCGAAGCCGCCCGACCATCCCGCGAAAAGGACGGTCCCGCTGTCGGCGGCTAAAATCGGCGTGCCGTAACGGGCGCCGAGGTCGAGACCCTTGTGCCAGCTTCTGAAGACTCTGTAATAGTCTTTATCCATAAAATAGGAGGTTATCTTGTAAGAACCCTTTTGAAGCGGCCATATAAAGCTGCCCGTCGGTGCGAGCGACTTGGTGCCCTTGGTGACGGCCTTGTTGACGACCTTCTTTATGACCGAGGTCGAGAGGGTCTCTCTGGAGATCTCCTCGCCGTCTATGAGCATGACTTTATCGGTATATTCGGTGATGCCGTCGGAGCCCTGCCTGGTGACGACCGACTGGGTCTCGAACATGTTTTTATCGTAGGTGGTGACGGTCTTGTAGGCCACGTTCTTTGTGTAGACCTCGGTCCTCTCGATGACGAAACGGAGCGGGACCTCGGGTTTGGAGACGAAAAGCTTGGTGCCCGCCTTGAGCGAGCTGAAATCGTAATCGGGATTGAGAAGCTTTAACTGCGTGAGGGTGAGACCGTATTCGGCGGCTAAAGCCGACGCCTTGTCGCCCTTGACGACGGTGACGGTGCGGCTGTCGGCGGGCTGGGTGAAAACGTCGTAAAGCTCTTCGAGCGTCTTCGACTTGTTTTTGGCGTACATGCCGCGGACGAAGCTTATATCGTTATCTATCGTTATGACCTCGTCCTTTGCGCCGGGGGCGGAGTAGCGGGCCTTTATCCTGTCGAAAAGCTCCCAGAGGTCGGTCTCGCGGGGGTAGGTGCCGACGAGGGCGCCGTCGACGAAGACGCCGTAGGACATGCCCATCGAGATCTCGGCCTCGTTGGAGAGGGAGTCGTAAATCTCGTCGTTTGAAGCGAAGGCGGCGGCGTTCGAGACGGTGAGCGAATAGACGGGCTGGCTTTCGAAATAGAAGTTTTCGCCCGTTTTTTTGGTGTATTCGTCCTCGACTTTGTCAAGGACCTCGTTAAAGGTCTTCTGATCGTCGACGATAAGCTCGACTTTGCCGAGCGTCACTTTGACGCCGAAGGAGTAGTTCGCGAAAAAGAGAACGCAGCATAATATGAGCGCGCCCCACGCCGCCATACTGAGTAAAAGCGGCGAGTAGGGGTTGCTTTTCCATATCGAGGTTATTTTTTTACCCAAAAACTTGAAGGTGTAGACGACGGTTATGACCGACGCGTCGAAAAACCGCGAGAGACGGCCGCTATCCTTGCGGAACTCGGCCGTGGCGCGCAGGTTTTTCCGAAGCCCTTCTAAGAACCCAGTCTTACTTTTGCTTCCTGCCAAAAATAAGCCCTCCTAAATTCGATATTAAAAAAATTATATAATAAAAAGAAGATAAAATCAAGTTTTAACGGCGTTTTTCGCTTATTTTTCAACTTTGCGCGCCACGCCGCTTTTTATCGCGGCCTCGGCGACGGCAGCGGCTACGGCCTTGCCGACGCGGTTATCGAAGGCGGCGGGGATGATGTAGTCGGGCGAAAGCTCCTTGTCGGAGATAAGCTCCGCGAGGGCTTTGGCGGCGGCGAGCTTCATTTCGGTATTTATCTCTTTTGCTCTCACGTCGAAGGCTCCTCTGAAAATGCCGGGGAAGGCGAGGACGTTATTTATCTGGTTCGGGTAGTCGCTTCGACCCGTCGCGATAACGGCGGCTCCGCCTTTTTTGGCGTCGTCGGGGAATATCTCGGGGGTCGGGTTGGCGCAGGCGAATACGACGGCGTCCTTATTCATGGTCGCCACCATTTCGGCTGTCACGCAGTTAGGTGCAGAGACGCCTATGAAGACGTCGGCGCCCTCGAGCGCGTCGGCGAGCGAGCCTTGTTTGCCCGAAAGATTTGTAAGGAGCGCAAGCTCGTTTTTAACGGGGTTCATGCCCTTTTCGCGGCCTTTATAAATGATGCCCGTCCTGTCGCAAAGGGTTACGTCCCTGAAACCTTCGAAAAGAAGAAGGCGGGTGATGGCGACGGAGGCCGCGCCCGCGCCGTTCATGACTATCTTTACGTCCTCTTTCTTTTTACCGACGATTTTGAGGGCGTTCGTCAGTCCCGCAAGCGTGACGACGGCGGTGCCGTGCTGGTCGTCGTGGAAAACGGGGATATCGCAAAGCTTTTTGAGCTTTTCCTCGATCTCAAAGCAGCGGGGCGCCGAGATGTCCTCGAGGTTGATGCCGCCGAAACTTCCCGAAATGAGATAGACGGTGCGGACTATCTCGTCGACGTCGTGGCTTTTTATGCAAAGAGGGAAGGCGTCGACGCCGCCGAACTCCTTGAAGAGGACGCATTTGCCCTCCATGACGGGCATGCCCGCCTCGGGGCCGATGTCGCCCAGTCCCAAGACCGCCGAGCCGTCGGTGACGACGAGGCAGAGGTTATGCCTTCTCGTAAGCTCGTAGGACTTTTCGACGTCCTTCTGTATTTCGAGGCAGGGCCTTGCGACGCCCGGGGTGTAGGCTACGGAAAGGTCGTGCTTGTCCTTGACGGGAACCGTCGATACGACCTCTATTTTACCTTTCTTTTCATAGTGAAAGCGAAGGCTTTCCTCCGCTATGTCGATTTTTTTGTTTTCCATTGTTTTTCTCCCGATAAAATATACGAATATTTTACCATTTTTCGCGGACATAATCAAGCCCGAAAAACAAATAATGCCGCGCGACGTATCTTGACAGGACGCAGGTAAACGAGTATAATCGGAGCGTGGCGGCGTAAGGTTTATTGACCCACAAGACGGGTCGGCAACCCCTGCGCTGGCATTCTTGGCAAAAAACATTATCGACCCTTCAAAATCAACATATATGCGTGTCGATAATTTGACCGACGTGTCTGATTATATAACGGAGTGTGTAAAAAATGCTGACAAGTAAAGAAGCATATAAAATTGCTGTCGCCGAATTCGCGCCGCTGCCCGTAGGAGATAAACGCGAAAGCAAAACCCATTATTATTTTGATCCAGTCAACCCTAACGGAGGGGAAATAATCGGCGGCTACTTCATATCTGTCCGTAAAAGCGACGGGATAATTGAAAGACTAACAATCCCGCCTATAAGTAATTTGAGAAAATGGCAAAAAGCAAAACCCTTTTAATAACAAATAACCGCTTGCGAAAGCAGGCGGTTTTTTAGCCCGAAATAATTTGAAATATATTATTAAAAAACACTTGCAAAATAAAAAACCTTATGATATAATATCACGGCTAAAACGTAGGATTCCCGACCGAGGCGCGGGGTGTTTGCCGTAAATACTTTCATGCGGCAGATCGCGAGGAGGGATGACGGAGTCCGACATTTAACTGTACGGAGGAAAAAACATGGCAGTAGTAGCAATGAAACAACTCCTCGAAGCGGGCGTCCATTTCGGACATCAGACGAGGCGTTGGAACCCCAAGATGGCGGAGTACATCTACACCGAGAGAAACGGCATCTACATCATCGACCTTCAGAAGACGGTCAAAAAACTCGAAGAGGCCTACAATTTCGTGCGCGACACCGCGCTCGAAGGCGGACAGATACTCTTCGTCGGCACCAAGAAGCAGGCGGCCGATTCCATCAAGTCGGAAGCCGAAAGAGCGGGCCAGTTCTACATCAACGCCAGATGGCTCGGCGGCATGCTCACCAACTTCAAGACCATCCGCAAGAGAATAGAGCGCTTAAATCAGCTTGACAAAATGGCCGAGGACGGCACCTTCGATCTCCTTCCCAAGAAGGAAGTCATCAAGCTCGAGCTCGAAGCCGAAAAGTTAAAGAAATACTTAGGCGGCATCCGCGAGATGTATAAGATCCCCGCCGCCATCTTCATAGTCGACCCCAAGAAGGAACGCAACGCCGTCTCCGAAGCAAGAAAGCTCGGCGTGCCGATAATCGCCATTGTCGACACCAACTGCGATCCCGACGAGATAGATTATCCCATCCCCGGCAACGACGACGCCATCCGCGCCGTTAAGCTCATAGCCGAGACCCTCGCCAACGCCGTCATAGAGGCGAGACAGGGCGAGACCTCGGAGACCGCCGAAGAAGCCGAAGACGAGAGCATCGATCTCGAAGAAAACAACTGAGAGGTGTCTTAAATGAATTTTACCGCTAAAGACGTTCAGACCCTTAGAGAGCAGACCGGCTGCGGCATGATGGACTGCAAAAAAGCGCTCGTCGAGTGCGACGGCGATATGGATAAGGCGACCGACTACCTTCGCGAGAAGGGTCTTGCCGCCGCCGTCAAGAAGGCCGGCAGAATAGCTGCCGAAGGCGTTATAGACTGCTACGCCGAAGGCGATACCGGCGTCATCATCGAAGTCAACGCCGAGACCGACTTTGTCGCCAAAAACGAAAAGTTCCAGACCTTCGTAAGAAACGTCGCGAAGACCGCCGTCAAATACTGCCCGAAGGACGTCGACGCCCTCAAGGCTCTCCCCATCGAGGGCGACAAGGGCACCGTTGAGGACGCCCTCAAGGATAAGATCTTCACCATCGGCGAGAATATGAACATCCGCCGCTTCGAGATAGTCAAGGGCAAGATATTCTCTTATATTCACGATCACGGCAGAATCGGCGTTATGACCGTTCTCGATACCGACCTTCCCGCAAGCGACGAGCTCGCTTTCATAGGAAAAGATATCTGCATGCAGGTCTGCGCCCTCAATCCCCAGTATCTCGATCCCGACCACGTCCCCGCCGACGTTCTCGAGAAGGAGAAGGAGATCATAGTCGCCCAGATCAAAAACGATCCCAAGACCGCCAACAAGCCCGACGCCATCATAGAGAAAATGGTCGGCGGCAGACTCGTCAAGTTCTACGAGAGAGACTGCCTCTCCCATCAGACCTATTTCCGCGACGGCGAAGTAAGCGTCTCCAAATTCGTCGAAAACGAAGCCAAAAAGCTCGGCGGCACCATCAAGGTTGCCGGATTCTTACGTTTCGAGCGCGGCGAAGGCCTCGAGAAGAGGAAGGACGATTTCGCGGCCGAGATCGCCAAAATGACCGGCAAAGCGTAAGCCTTACGAAATTTAAGCTCCGCAATTTGTTTTTGCGGAGCTTTTTTTTTCTTGATATTGGAAAAAATATAATATATAATAGTTATATTGATAAAATGGGGCGGTGCGCGATGAACTGGTCCGAAATAACGGTTTACACGAAAAAAGAGGGCATCGACGAGGTCGTCGCCCTTATAAACGACTGCGGCGCCGAGGGCGCCGTTATAGAGGACGAGGAGGACTTTCTCTCCTTTCTTTCGGAAAACCGCTCGAAATGGGATTACGTCGACGAGGAGCTTTTAAGGGAAAAGCACCGCGAGACGAACGTCAAGACCTACGTCCCTCTTGACGAAAGCGGGTTTGAAATCATCAAAAAAATCGAGGCCGCCCTTGAAAGCCTCAAAAAAAGCGATATTGACGGCCTTTTCGGGAGCCTTCGGCTCGAGGTCTCAAAAAGAGACGACAGCGAGTGGAAGGACAAGTGGAAGGAATATTTCAAACCGTTTGCGGTGGGCGAAAGCTTTTTTGTCTGTCCCGCGTGGGAGGACGCTTTACCGCCCGACGGCCGCAAGCTCATAAAGCTCGAAACGGGTCAGCTTTTCGGCACGGGACTTCACGCCACCACCCGACTTTGCCTTTGCGAAATAGAGAAAACGGTAAAAGCGGGCGACAAAGTCCTCGACCTCGGAACGGGGAGCGGCATACTTGCAGTCGCGGCCGTCAAAAGCGGCGCGGCGACGGTAAGAGCGATAGATATAGACGAAAACGTCTACGCGACTTTAGCGGAAAACGCGCGGCTTAACGGCATAGAAAGCGGTCGCCTCGACGCGGCGGCGGGCGACGTCCTAAGGGACGCCTCGCTTTTCGGGGAAACGAAATACGACGTGATAACGGCAAACATAGTCGCCGACGTCATTATAGCCCTCGCGCCGAAGGTAAAGCCGTATCTCAAAGAAAAAGGCGTTTTCATAGTCTCTGGCATAATCGACGCCAGGGCGAGAGAGGTTGAAACCGCCATACGCGAAAGCGGTTATATAATAAAAGAACACCGAAATCAGGACGGCTGGAATATGTTTTCGGCGACGGTATAAAGGAGTAAAAAATGAAAAAGGTTATAATTTTCGACACCACGCTCCGCGACGGCGAGCAGGCGCCCGGCTTTTCGATGACGCCGAGCGACAAGCTCAAAATGGCCCTGCAGCTCGAAAATCTCGGGGTCAACGTCATTGAAGCGGGCTTTGCCGCCTCGTCGAGAGGCGACTATGCGTCGGTCAAGGAGATAGCCGACGCGGTTAAAAACTGCTCCGTCGCCTCGCTTTCGCGCGCCAACAGAAAAGACATAGAGGCGGCCGCCGACGCCCTTAAAGGCGCCGAGCTCCCGCTCATACATACTTTTATAGCCACCTCGCCCGTCCACATGGA
>JAEEIO010000191.1 GCA_016281405.1 Clostridiales bacterium
CCGTAGTGGGCCGTGAGGATTATTTCGAGGCGGTTTTCGCCGTCTTTCAAAAAGTCGGTTATCTCGGTCTCGACGTCTGAAAGAAGCACGTCGTCGACCTTGCGGCCGTTTACGATAAGCTCATACGGCGCCGGCGTCTTCACTCTGACCGACGCCCTTTTGCCTTTAACGGCGCGGAAGTCCGCCGTATAGACGGCGTCGCCCGTGAAGAAGGGCATTCCGTTTTGCTCCTGCGGGAAGGCGTATTCGGGCTTTTTACCGCTTATTCCCTTTTCGTCGGCGTAAAAACCTCCCTCGAGGAAAAGGAAAGGCAGGGTGTGAGGCGCCGTCCACTCGGGGCAGGCGGCCTTTATTGAAACTTTGTTTTTACCTTTTTTAATAAGCGAGGTCACTTCGTTCTTAAAGTCGAAAGCGCCCCAACCGTCGGCGGGCTTCGGAGTCACGCCGACGCCGTTAACGAAAAGTTCCTTCAGGTCGGCGTATTCGCCGCAAAGGAAGACCCTGCCGTCGTAGTCGTTTTCGAATTCGAAGGAGGCGGCGTAATCGCGCGAGCCGGGCGACGTGAGATCGAATACGGATTCCTTGAAGTCGATCTCTTTTCGCGTATCCCCTTTTTCGAAAAGGTAACGGGCGGGCGCGAATTTGTTGTTTTCGGGCGGGATAAGCGTCAGATCGAGCCGCTTTTCCCTGCCTTCAAAGCTCTTTTCTATCTCGCCGCAGGGCATTTTGCCGTTTTTGAAGGCGACGCCTATATAAAAGGCGTAGGGCGGAAGGGTCGGGCGGCTTCCCAATTCGACGCGCCTTCCCCTGCCGTCGTAAAAGGCGACGTTTTCGGGGAGATCCGAAAGCGTTATTTCTTTATGGTCTTTCTCGGCGTTAAAGAGGAACCACACCTTTTTCTCCGCGTTTTCGCGCTCGGTCAGGTAGCAGCGTCCCTTTCCCGAAAAGCCGAGCGAAGGCTTAAAGCTTTCGAGATTTTTATAAAACTCCGCGAAATCCTTCGGATCGGGGACGAGCGTTTTTTCGGCGTCCCAGCGTATAAGTCGGGCGTTATCTTTACGGCTCTCCGTAAAGACGCCTTTCTTTTCGCCCTCTCCGAAGGAAATGCCGACGTCCCTTTCCTCGCCGCTTTCGGCCTCGTAGCGCGGCGGCGTGCGGAGAAAGAGCATTTCGACGCCGTTTTCGTAAAGCTTGCGGATGAGCCCGAAGACGGCGGCGGAGGTCGTCTCCATTACGGGAAAGATGACGCGGTCGAAGCGAAAGCCCTTAAAGACCGCCGCGCCTTTTTCGACGGCGATCTGGCCGGCGAAGGACTCGTCGATAACGTCCAAAGGCTCGCCGTTTCTTAAAAACGCCTCCGCGGTATGCTCGTAAACGCCCTCGGCGTGATAGACGGAGCAGCCGTCCCCTTTCAGCCAATGGGCTGGGTCTATAAGCATCACGCTGAGATCTATCGAGCTTATGCACTCCTCTCTTGGCACGAACATAAGCGTCCGCGTGGCGCTCACCGTCTCCGCCGAGAGGGCGCAGGCGAACTCGGTCATATCGCCGAAGGCGCGGTAATATTTGTAATAGGGATTATTAAAATTATGGGACGGCGGATAGCCGTACGGGTAGGCCTTCCGCCCGCCGTCGAGCGAAAAATAGGCGCCCATATACTGTATCTTGTTGCAGCCGAGCGTTTCAATATAGCAGGCGGTGCGATACATCTCGTCGAACGGATAATCGAAGCCCGCGCCCGAATAGGTCTCGCAAATGACGCGCTCTTTACCGAAAAACTTCTGAACCGATCGGCATTTCGACGTGACGACGTTTTTCACGCCTTCGGGGGTCTCGATATCGCGCGGCGGCATGACCCAGTCGAAGCCGGGTATGTCGAAATAGGAAAGGCCTTCGAAAAAGCTGCCCGTTTCGGTTATTTCCCACGTGACGTAGCCGTCGCCCTGAAGATGGCCCGTGAGCGCGACGCCTTCTTTTTTGCAGCGCTTTGAAAGCGGGATGAGATAGTTTTTCTGATAGAGTTCTTTCAGAACGGTAAAATAGGCGTGCTTCGCCTTTCTCGCGACTGCGCTTTCACATTTGCCGTAGATATATTTGAGCGACGGGCCGAATCGAAGACCCGTGCGTTCCTCGAAGAGCGCGGGAAGCTCGGGGGTATACGGCAAGCGCCACTCCCCTATCTCAAAGGGGCTCGAGGGATAGTCCTCGTCGGTGAAGCTGGCGTAGACGGTCTTCCCCATTTCATCGCCGACTTCTTTTTCATATCTGCCGTAGGTGCCCTCTATGAACTTGTCGGCCGTCTCCTTTCGGTAGAGATCGGCAAGTCCGGGGGCGTTAAAGCTGTGCTTTGCCCAGATAGACGATGCCAGCACCGCCTGAAGCTTTTTGAGAAGATAAAAAACGGTCTTTTCGTCGGTCTTAAGCGTGTAAAAGCCGTTTTCGCATACGACCTTTTCGGTCGCGTCCGACCAGCCGCCGTCCTTTTCGGTCTCGGCGTAAACGAGGGCGCCGTCGGCCTTTACGGAGGCTATGCCGTTTTCGGGAGATGCCTCGAGACGGTTTATCGATTTGGCCGCGTCGTCGTCGGTTCCGTATTCGATTATCTGACCGCCCATCTGGCCCGAGGGCCAGTTATAATCGTCGTAAATGCAGAAACGCATTCCGAGTTCCTTCGCCTTTTTGACGGTAAAGCGGACAAGTGAGAAAAACTCGTCGGAAAGATACTCCTGTATCATGCCCGACATCGGCGCGACGAAAAACTCGTAAACGCCCGCTTCTTTCATCGCAAGAAGCTGTTTTTCAACGCCGCGCTCGGTTATATCGTCGTTCCAGAACCACATTACGACGGGACGGTATTTTTTATATTCCTCTTTCATGGCGCGCCTCCTTTGTTCTTTAAGTTCATTATATAATATCCGCGTCCGCTTTTCAAGCGAATATGTGTTAAACTCCGCGTTTTCAGGAATAATAACAAAAAAGAAAGGGGCTTTACCGTGCGAAAGGGCGACGAGGCGGCGGACTTTATAATAAAAGAGACGGCTCTGTTTTGCCGTCTTTATAAAAACCGCGTTTCGGGAAGCGACGGCGAACACGGCGCCGCGTGGCGCCTTGCGAAAATGCTTTCGGACGGGTGCGGATGCCGAAGAATAATAAAAGAGCGCTTTACCGTGCGCCCCGCCGCCTTCTACGGGTTTTTCAAAATCTCGGCCGTCCTTTGTCTTCTCGCTTACGCCGCCTTTTTTCTCTCCCCCGCCCTGTCGCTGGCGCTTTTTGTCCTCGAGCTCGCCTTGCTTTCCTCGCGCTTCGTCTTTTATCTCCCCGTCACCGACGTCTTTTTCAAGAAAAAAAGAGGGACGAATCTCACCGCAGTAAGAAGCTGCCGAGGCGTTCCCCGCCGCCGTATACTCTTAAACGCCCATCTCGACGCCGCGTGGGAGTGGACGGCAAACTACGAAATGGGCGGCTTCTGGGTGCATTTCCCCTGCGTCGGCGCGGCGGCGGGACTTTTTTATATGTCCGCCGTCGACGTCCTCTCGCTTTTCGGAATTGACGCAGGCTGTTTCGCGGCCGCGGGGGCGGTCTTCGTCCCCTTCTGGATCTTTCAGTTTTGCCTCGCCGACAAAAAAACCGTCGTCGACGGCGCCAACGACGACATGAGCGGCTGTCTTCTCGCTCTCGCCGTCCTTCGCGAGCTTGAAAAGAGCGGGACGGTATTTGAAAACACCGAAATAGGCGCCGTCTTCACGGGCGGCGAGGAGTGCGGCCTGACGGGCGCGAGGGCGTGGTGCAAAAGGCATAAAAAAGGGAGCATCCCGACCTACGTCGTCACGGTAGACACCGTCTGTCTTCCCGAAAACCTCGCGGTAAATCTTAAAGACCGAAACGGCACCCTTCGCGCCGACAAGGCGCTTTCGGAGCTTATTTTAGCATCCGCCGAGGAGGTCGGCGCGCCCTGCAAAAGAAGCATGATGCCCCTTTTCGGCGGCGCTACCGACGCGGCCGAGTTCATAAAGGCGGGCTACGCCGCCGTCTCGGTGACGGGCGCCTCTCACCACCTCGACCGCTTTTACCACACCCGCCTCGACACCGCTAAAAGCCTTTGCAAGGAGGGACTTTCCAACTGCTTCGAGGTGATTATGAAAACGGTGGAGAAAATCGATAATGGGGAGATATAAATAAAAAGCCGTCGGTTAAAAACCGACGGTTTTTCTTTTTCTTATTATCAATAACGTTATTCCGGCGGCGGCAAGCAGCGCCGCGGCGCAAACGAGGATAACGATCGGGGCGCCGTCGGGGCTTGGCGCGGGGTCGTCCTCCACCTCGCCCGTGGCGACGTAAAGATGATAATAGTCGTCGTAAAGTCCGAGGCAGGCGTCCATGCCCGAGTTGGTGCTGAAGGCCTTTTTGATGACCATTTCCCACGAGCCGTATTTCTCATACTGCTCCTCGGCAAGCGGCCCCTCCTCGTGCCCGAACTTTTCAAGATTCCGGGCTTTCAGCTCCGCGAGCCCCTCGGGGTCGTCCTTATAGGCCTCGAAACGAAGCTCATTTCGCTTGGCGCTTATCGCGCGGGCTACGGTCTCGATATCCTTCCCCGCCGCCGTCATCTCGTCAAGCATTTCATACATGACCGACATACTCTCGTGATAGGCGATTCTGTCCCGTCTTCCCTGCTCGACCACGGCGGGATCGCTCCAGTCGGCGTCGGCGTAGATCTTGAGGCTCCCCGTCTCGCTCGGACGGAAACCGTATACGGCCGTTTCGTCCTCGACGATATCGGCCATTGCCGACGGGTTTTCCCTTGGGTCGTGCTTATAAGCAAACCCGTTTGCCGCCACGGCGCCGACCGTGAGTGAAAAAACGAGCAGGGCCGCCACGGCGACGAGCGCTGTTCTTTTTTGTAAAGCGGTATTCATATTTTTACCTTTCCGAAAAGGACTTTTTTCTATTATACTTGAAAGCCGCCCGTTTTTCAATGCTTTACCGAAAGAAAAGGCTAAAATGGCATCCCGCACGCTTGCGATTTTTGTAAATCAATGCTATAATTAAATCATCAAGCAAAGAAAGCGCGGACGTATTATGATAATCCTCAAAAAGAATCCCGGGCGCGATTTTCGCGTCTTGAATCTCACCGACCCCCAGCTCGACGACGGCGACTGGGCCGAAAACCGAAAAGGCCGAAAGCTGCTTGAATACACCGTGACAGCGCTCGTAAAGCGCACCGACCCCGACCTTATAACCGTGAGCGGCGACCTCTCCTACGGAGGACACAAAACCGCCTACAAGAGCATCGGCGCATTTCTCGACGGCTTCGGCGTCCCGTGGTCGTTCGTCTTCGGAAACCACGACGGTCAGGGCGGCCTCGAGGAGCTCGAGCAGGCGGCGAAAATACTTACCGCGGGCGTAAAATGCCTTTTCGAAGCGGGCGACAGCGCGCTCGGATGCGGCAATTACGTCATTACGATAGAGCAAAACGGCGTGCCGCTCCACGCGCTCGTTATGATGGACTCCCACGACCGAAGGGAATACATCGGTCCCGACGGGAACGCCTGCCTTGCCTATTCGGACATCCTCCCCGGGCAAATCGAGTGGTATCGCGAGAGGATAAGCGAGCTTTCCGACGCGGGCGTGAAAGAGACCACGCTCATAATGCACATCCCGCTTTATAATTACCACGACGCGGCGAAGGCCGCCTTCAAGGAAGGTATCGACCTTAAAGCCGTCCCGCCCTTCGACGGCGGTCAAAAGGGCTTTTTCAAGGAAGGCTTCGAGGACGGCTTCGGCGTCATGTATGAGGACATTTGCTCCTACCCCGAGGACAACGGCTTCTTCGACGTCATCAAAGCGTGCGGCAGCACCAAAACCGTCGTTTGCTGACACGACCACACAAACAGCTTCGCCGTCACATACGAGGGCGTGCGGCTCGTTTATTCGCTTAAGACGGGCATGGGCTGCTACTGGGACTCCCGCTTAAACGGCGGCACGCTCCTGACGATAGACGGCGGCGGCAAAGCGACGGCGAAGCACGTCTTCGTTGACGTCTCGGAATTTGAGAAAAATATTTAACGGCTACATAAATAAAAGCGCCCCGAGGGGCGCTTTTTTAATCACGGTATCGGTCACGGAGTCTCGAAGCCGGGGATCTCGAAGTGTTCGGCGCGGTCGCGATAATAGCGAATTCCCGACTCGCC
>JAEEIO010000192.1 GCA_016281405.1 Clostridiales bacterium
CTTTGTCAAAGACGGCGGCCATACTGACGTATGGCCGCTTCTTTTTAACACAGTATGAACGGAAAAGGGCCGCGTAAAACCTATACATCCCTTGTCCGCACCGCCTTTACGTGGCGACTTTTTATCTCAGCACTTTTTTGATAATTAACAACTGAAGCCTCTTCGGCAAAGCGTTAAAAATCAGCAAAAGCGGATTTCGGTTTACGTTGTAAACGAGCCGCGGACGTCTTGCGGTAAGCGCCTTCACAATCGCCTTTGCGACCTTTTCGGGCGGGACGCTTTTCGACTCCACGCCGTCGACAATTTTCTTGAACCGTCCCGCGTTGACGGGGTAAAGCTTAGTCTTTCCGCAAAAGGCGTCGAGCGCCGCGGTGGACGCGGGCAACATATCTGTTTTTACCGCCCCGGGTCTCACGACCGAGACGGATATTCCGAGAAGCCTAAGCTCCATCCGAAGCGAGTCGGCGTATCTGTCGAGCGCCGCCTTGGTGACGGCGTAAACGCCCGTGAAGGGAAGGGGAAAAAGCGGCGCGAGTTCGCTCGTGATGATAACTATCCGCCCGCCTTTTTTAATAAGCGGCGCGGCCGCTTTGTTGACGCGGTAGACGCCGAAAAGGTTGACGTCAAATATTTTCAAAAATTCTCTTTCGTCCATTTCCACGAGCGAATCGAGCTTGTAAAGTCCCGCCGCGTGGACTATGCCGTCAAGCGGCCCGAGGCCCGAAACGGCCTCTTCGACCTGCTTTCCGTCGGTGACGTCGGCCCTTATAAACCGCCACGGCGTCTTTTCCGCGGGCTCCTTTAAGTCGACGGCGACGACCTCGTGTCCCGCGCCGCGCAAAGCAAGACAGACGGCCTTACCCATGCCGCCCGCCGCCCCCGTGACGAGATACCGCGCCATATTTCCACGCTCCTTTCAGCAAAATAAGTATATCATATTATTTCTTCCCCGGTCAACCTCCGCCTCGCGAAAAACGAAAAAAGCAAAAACATATTCACATTCGCGCAGAATATGGTATAATAGAAATAAACGCAGTCGGCGCGACCGAGCCGTCGCCCGCGCGTTACGCTCTTTTGACAACGTTCCCCGTTGCTCCCCACGGCGTAAAAACCAAAAAAGAAAGCGAGAAAAAATGAAAAAAGCAGTAACGGCGATCCTTTCCCTCTTCATAATGCTCGTCATCGCGTTGCCCTGTTTTGCCGATGAGGGACCGGGCGTCATCCTCACCGCCGACAAGACCTCCGTCAAGGCGGGCGAGACCGTCAAATTTACAGTTTCCATAAGCGACTCAATCAATACGAAGTCCGGATCGATAGAACTCAGCTTCCCCGAAAGCTTCGAATTAGTCTCCGCCGGATGGACCCTCACGGGCACTACAATGGCGAACTACGACAAGTCAAAGAATAAAGGCGTTTTCTCGTTCGATTCGGCGACGTTTATCGGAGATGAAGAATCAGGTTTCGTGATATTCGAGTTCACCCTCAAAGCTGAAACAGTCGCCTCGACCGCCAAAAGCGTCACCGCCTCCGCCCAGTTTAAAAACGGAAGTATCGTAGTAGGCGAAAGCAGCGCAACGGCATCGGTAAAAATCATCTGCGCCACCCACTCCTACGGCGATTTTACCCGGACCAAAGAGCCGACATGCACCGAAAAGGGCACCGAGACCCGCACCTGTTCCGTCTGCGGTCATGTCGATAAGAAAGATATCGCCGCGCTCGGCCATAAATTCGGCGATTGGAGCGTGACCAAGGAAGCTACCGAGACCGAAACGGGAATCAGGGAGCACACCTGCTCCGTCTGCGGCAAGACCGAGACTTCGGAGATCCCGAAACTCACCCCCGCCTCTTCCGAGCCTGAGCCGCAGTCGTCCGAGCCCGAGCCGCAGAGCTCGGAACTCGTGCCTCAGTCTTCGGAACCCGAACCGCAAAGCTCCGAGGAGCCGACCTCGTCCGACACGACCTCGTCCGAGCCCGCTCCATTGCCCGTAAATAACGACGGCCTCGTTACGGTTCTCGCCATAATCGCCGCCGTCTCGCTGATCTATGCGATAGCCGTCACTGTTCTTCTCATTGTCAAGATGAAAAAATAATAAACCGGACAAAAACCGCTGTGTGAGATCGCTCTCCGGCGGTTTTTTTGTCGCTTTTACCCAAAAACGCCGCCCGTTTATTATTCAATAGAGAGATAATTCGCCGTCCCGTTGACAACCCCCTGTAATTATGTTATCATAATGATAGATAATATATCAAATCAATAGACAAACTATCAAATCGGGGTGACACAATGACTTTGCTTGACGCCAAACGCAAATTCGTAATAGACACGGCCACCGACCTCTTTTTAGAGAGGTCTATCGGTGCCGTCACGATAAGAGACATCGCCGCAGCCTCGGGACTCGGCGAGGCGACGATTTACAGATACTTTTCGGGCAAAGGCGAGCTTTTGGTCGCCTGCGCCCTCGGACTTCAGGAGGCCGTCGTCAAAAGATTTGCGGTGGAAGGGGAGAGCCTCGGCTTCGAGGGCATCGAACGCTTTTACATGGCCTACCTCGACACCTTCCGCGAGACCCCCTCGCTTTACAGATTTCTTTCTGAATTCGACGCCTACTGCATCGGCGGAGGCGTCGACCTCGACGAATACGCCGACAATATCGACCGCTTCAAAGAGGCCTTCACGTCCGTCTATAAAAAAGGCCTCGCCGACGGAAGCGTCAAAAGAGTCCCCGACCCCGAACTTTTCTACTACTCCACCGCCCACGCGCTCCTGTCCTTATGCAAAAAACTCGCCGCCGAGGGCGCGCTTATAAGGCAGGACGCCGCGGTAGACAAATCCGCCGAAATAAGAACGCTCATCGGCGTCATCCTCTCGGCCTTAAAGGCCTGAAACCGTCCCCAAACCGCGGTCTGACGCGGTCAAGATAAAATAAAACAGGAGGGAAACGGCAATCAGACTTGACGTTTCACAGCACTATGAAAAGACTGACCAAAAAGCAAATGATCATCTTCGCCATAGGACAGCTCGGCTGGTCGATGTTAAGCGGCCTCATCAACGCCTGGCTCGTCACCTTCTACCTGCCGACGCAGGGCGACATCGAGGGCGGCGCCACCCAGTTTATAGCCCCCGGCCTCGTAATCTTCGGCTTCCTCACCATCCTCGGCCTCATCACGGCCGCGAGCCGTATTTTCGACGCCGTTACCGACCCGTGGATAGCAAGCCTCAGCGACCGCAGTAAAAACCCAAAGGGCCGCCGCATCCCCTTCATGCAGAAGGCGGCCATACCGCTTTCCGTCGTCACGGTGCTTCTTTTCTGCGCCCCCGTCGAAATGATAAGCGGCATAAACGTCGCCTGGATATCGGTCTTCATCATCCTCTTCTACCTCTTTATGACGATGTATTGCACCCCCTATAACGCCCTCATCTCCGAATTCGGCAAAACGCAGGACGACAGAATGTTCATCTCCACCGCCATCTCGCTGACCTTCTTCGCGGGCACTCTCATCGCCTACACCCCCTTCGTCTTCGCGGGTATGCTCCGCAGCGCCGTCGGCTATAACTGGAGCTACAGGATTTGCTTCATAGTAATCGCGGTCCTTGCCTGCGTCGCCATGATGCTCCCGACCTTCCTTCTCAAAGAAAAGGAATTCGTCGAGACCAAACCCACGACGAGCAATATGTTCAAATCTCTCGCGGCCACCTTCAAAAACCGCGATTTCCGCGTCTTCGTCGGCTCCGACATAATGTATTGGATAGGCCTCACCCTTTTCCAGACGGGTCTGCCTTTCTTCGTCAAAGTCTCCATGGAGCTTGACGAAAGCATGACGATGGTCTTCATGGGCGGCATGACAGTCCTCTCCGCCGTCTTCTATCCCTTCGTCTCGGCGCTCGTCCGCAAATTCGGAAAGAAAAAGCTGACTATCGTCGGATTTTTAGGCCTTGCCGTCGCCTATATCGTGACGGCGCTCATCCGCGTCCTTCCCGTGCCCGGCATGATTTTAGGCGTTATTATTTGCGTTATAGCGGCCTTCCCGATGGCACTCCTCGGTATCATCCCGCAGTCTATAGTCGCCGACGTCGCCGAGGCCGACGGCATAGTGACGGGTGAAAACCGCGAGGGCATGTTCTTCGCGGCCCGCACCTTCGCCATGAAATGGGGACAGTCGCTCGCCATGCTCATTTTCACCTCGCTCGCCATAATCGGCACTACCCAGAACGTTAACGCCAACGACATCACCGCCTCCGCGACGGGCCTCACCATCGTCGCCGTCGTCGCCGTCGTCTTCTGCGTCCTCGGCGCCGTCATACTCGCCCTCTATGACGAGAAAAAGGTCTTGAAGACCATCACCGACAAAAAGGCTCCCGAAGCCGAAAAAGCTCCCGAGACCGAAAAGGCCGAGTGATATGAACTGTAATTACGAGCTGTTCTACACCGCGGACGGTGTCGAAAAGTCCCTCAAAAACGCCGCCTCCAACGCCGACGTCGAGCTTACGTTTTCCGACGACGGCGGCCGCCGCACCGTCACCCTTCGGGCCTTACGCGACGTAACCCTTAACAGCTACGCCGAAGCCGACCACGACTTTTTCAAAAAGCTCACTCCCGAAAGGCCCGACCCCAAGGGCGACCTCTATTTCATAAACGGCTATCAGTCGTGGACCGACACGAGAGAGTATTACGCCGACGCGAGAGAGCGCGACGTCTACGATCTCCCCTCGGCGCTCGTCCGAAGCTACGGACTCGACCGCTACGGCGACGCCACCTTTTACGAATACGATAAACGCATCCTCCACGGCTACGATTGGTTTTACGTCAAAGGCACGAGCGGCGGCTTCATAGCAAACCTTAACGGCGAAAGAGCCTATCTCATCATAGAGGTCACCCGCCGCATAGGCGCCGTCAGCCTCATCTCCGACGTCCGCGGAAAAAAGCTTAAAGCGGGCGACGAATACGTCGTTTGCGACTACCTTTACCGCGGCGATTACGAAGCGGGCATAGCGGCCTTTAACGAGCGCTACCCGAAAAAACCCGTCAAAAAACTCTTCGGCTACACCTCGTGGTATAACTATTACCAAAAGATAAACGAAGAGATAATCCTCCGCGACCTCTCGGCCCTCGACGGCCGCTTCGAACTCTTTCAGATAGACGACGGCTACGAGACCTTCGTCGGCGACTGGCTCGACGTCGACCCCGTCAAATTCCCAAACGGCTTAAAGGGAATAGCCACAAATATCCATGAAAAAGGCATGCTCGCGGGTATTTGGCTGGCCCCCTTCGTCGCCGAGACCAAAAGCCGCCTCTTCAACGAAAAGCGCGACTGGTTCAAAAAAGACGAAAAAGGCGAGCCCTTTAGCTCCGGCGGCAACTGGAGCGGCTTTTACGCTCTCGACCTCGAAAACCCCGAGGTAAGAGATTATATCGCGAAATGCCTCCGCCATTACGCCGATATGGGCTTCGACTTTTTCAAGCTCGACTTTCTCTACGCCGCGAGCCTCCCCGACTACGAAGGCAAAACGCGCTCCGAGGCGGCAGAATACGGCTACGCCTTTTTACGGGAAGTCTTAAAAGACAAACTCATCCTCGGCTGCGGCGCCACCCTCGTCAACTCTGCGGGCAAATTCGACTACCTCCGCGTCGGCCCCGACGTCTCTTTGGAGTTTGACGACAAATGGTATATGCGCCGCATGCACCGCGAGCGCGTCTCGACCAAGGTGACCGTTCAGAACACCGTCTACCGCTCCTTTATGAACGGCCGCCTCTTCGGCTGCGACCCCGACGTCTTTCTGCTCCGCGATTATAACATCTCTCTTACCCCCGAACAGCGCCGCGCTCTTATAACTCTCGACGCTCTCTTCGGAAGCCTCCTTATGACGTCCGACAACGTAGCCACCTACGACGAAAAGACCAAAGAACTCCTTTCGTCGTCGCTCGAACTCTTCGAAAACGCGCGCGTCACGGCGTTTAGCAGGTTTGACGACGTCATAACCGTCACCTACGAATTAGCGGGGAAGACACACACCATAAAATACAATACTGAAAAGGGCGTGCTTATATGACCGATAGGACCTCCGTCATTTTCGGAAACGAAATAGACAAAAAGACTGTAAAAGCTGCCGAAAAAAGCAAGGCGAAATACATCAAAAAATACGGCGACGACTCCGCCGCCGACTATAAGATCTCCTTCACGCCCATCGACGCGCTTTCCGATATGGGCGTCAGAAACGTCGTCTTCGGCGATAAGAACGAGCCGTTTGCCGAAAACGCCCTAATAGTCGGCAATATCCGCATGGGCTTCGGCCACTACCGCATCTCGATAGCCATGGCCTCCTGCGCCAAAGCGCTCGGCTTCGCGCCCTATTGGCTCGACCTCGCCTCCTTCGACGCCACGGGCTCAAAAATGATACGCGAGCAAAACGATATGTATTCTTTGGCCTCGCGCATCTCCCAAAAATCGCGCCTTTTCAATAAGCTCGTCTGGGAGCCCTTAAACAGCGAGGGCTTCAAAAAGATAACCTATAACGCCAAGGATCAGAAAAACAGCGAGCTTCTGGTCCCCATTTTCAAAAACATCCCTAAAGATATCCCCTATATCGCCACCCACGTCTGGCCGAGCCAGGGCGCCGTCCACGCGGGAATGACCCACGTCGTCAACGCCATCCCCGATAACTGGCCGATGGGTCTCCACCTCTCCGAAGGCGCCGTCCACGTTGTGCAGACCCCCTTCGCCTACCTCGGCTATAAGACCCTCTCGGGCTTCGCGAAGACCCCCTTGAAGGGCATCCCCGCCGACCAAATAACCGCCGCGGGATGCTTCGTCGACCACGAACTTTTATGCGACCTCGAAAACGATAACCGCCGCCGCCGCGAGCGGCTCCTTGGCGGCAAGCCCGTCAGGATTCTAATGAACGTCGGCGGAGCGGGCGCGGGCGGAGATATGTTCGAGGCCATGCTCGACCACCTCATCCCCTACGTCAAAGACGGCAAGGCCGCTCTCTTTATGAACACGGGCGACCATAAGGACGTCTTCGATCATTTCGTCGCCCATATAGGAGACCGCGTCCCCGTAAAGACCTTTGAAAACGACTACGCCGCCCTCTTAAAGAACATCGCCGACCTCAAAGAGTCGGATGCGAGCGGCGTCACGGTGATATGCAACGACGACATCTTCCGCGCCGTCTACTCGACGAACCTCTTAATGCCCGTCTGCGACCTTTTAGTCACCAAGCCGAGCGAGCTTGCCTACTACCCGATACCCAAGCTCTATATGAAGCATATCGGCGGCCACGAGGTCTACGGAGCCATCCACGGCAGGGAATACGGCGACTCGACCGACGAATACCCGACCAAAAAAGGCGTCTCGGCCGCCCTCGACCGCCTGCTTCAGGACCGCGAGATAATCCCGCACCTATGCGACCGTATCGACGAGCTCAAAGCCTCGGGCTACTACGACGGCGCCTACGCCTGCGTCCGCCTCGCCGCCGGCATCGAAAAACTTTAACAGAGGAGATCCCGAAAAATGTCGTTTCGTAAATGTATTTGTCTTATAATCGCCGTTTCGCTTTGCTTCGCCGCCGTCTCGTCCCTGTCTTCCTGCGGCGGGAGTGAAAAAACCGATGACACGGTAACCGTTACCGATATGCTCGGCGAGTCGCTCGAGGTCAAAAGAAATCCCGCAAAAGTCGCCTGTGTTTCGCGAACGACCTACGACCTCCTTATCGCCTTCGGCGTCGGCGACTCGGTCGACGGAGTTTATAAAAACCTTTTGGAAAACGAGTGGGCGGGCGTTTTCGACAAAAACGCCGCCTCGCGCTACGCCTGTCAGTATGAGGAAAGCTACGAGACCTTTATTTCCCGCGGCGTCGATATCGTTTTCGCCCCCGAAAAATACATAGCCGACGGTCTGAAAGAGCACGGCATAAAGGCTCTCAATATAAGCCTTTACGGCAACCCCTCTTTTGAGGATTATCTTTATTATTTCGCAGACCTCGTAAAGCAAATATGGGATTCTCCCGATGTCGCCGCCCGTGCCGACGCGTGGAAGGAGCGCGTCGCGACAGCAGTCAACGAAATAAAGACCGAACTTGCAAAGCACGAGCTTCAGAAACAAAAGCTCTTCTACGTCCGCGGCGACAAGAATAAAGGTATCGGCTATACCGATACGAAAGGCTCTTTTACCGAATACGCCTACTCTCTACTCGGTTTCGAGTTCTTGGGCGCGAGCCTTGAAACGACAAAGCCCTCGGCGGAAACTATATGCGCTGTCGCGCCCGACGTGTTCGTCATAGGAGGCGCCTATCAGAAAACGCTTAAAGAACTGCTTTTCGAAGAGCCCTACGTAAACCTCGAGGCCGTAAAACAAAACTGTATTTACAACATCCCCGTGGGCCTCACCGTTTTCGAACAGATATCGGTCTTTTCCTCGGCGTTTTTACACGACCAGGCAAACAAGCTTTATCCCGAATATTTCAATTTTGACGTTGTCAAAGAGATAAAAGAAATCAGTTCGGAGTTTTTCGGCGTCTCGCTTACCGACGCCGAGGTCGGAAATATGCTTAACGGACTCAGCCGGGAGGGAAATCCGCTTGCATAAACTGTCGGCAAACAAAAAAACCGCAATAATATGCGCGGCCGCTTTGCCGGTTTTCGTTCTTGTTTTTGTTTTAGCGCTGACGGTCGGAAAATACGGCGTCCCGATAGACGCCTTTTTCGGCGCGGTCTTCGGCAAAGACGGCTACGATATGGAGCGGAGCATAATAATAAACCTCCGCCTTCCTCGGACGATAATAGCCGCGCTTACGGGCGTCGCCCTCGCGCTTTCGGGCCTACTCTATCAAGAGACTTTTCAGAACAAGCTCGTCTCGCCCGACCTACTCGGCGTCTCAAGCGGCGCGGGAGTCGGCGCCGCGATAGCCATCGTCGCGGGTCTTAACGTCTTCGCGGTAAGCGCCTTTTCCTTCGTATTCGGAATCGCGACCGTTCTGATAACCTTGACCGTTTCGAAGGTTTTCCGAAACAGGTCGTCTCTGATGCTCGTTCTGTCGGGCATAATCGTCGGAGGCTTGGCGGGCGCCGTTTTGTCCCTGATAAAATACCTCGCCGACGCCGAAACGACGCTGGCGAGCATTACTTTCTGGCTGATGGGCTCTTTTGAAAACTCGAAAATGTCCGACGTTTTCATCCTCGCCCCCATCGTCGTCGTTTGCTCCGTGATAATCTTTATTATCCGCTGGAGAATAAATATCGTCGCTCTCGGCCGCGAGGAAGCCGTCTCCAAAGGGGTAAACTATCGGGCCTACCGCGTTTTGATAATTTGCATTTCCACCCTGCTCACCGCGAGTTCCGTCGCCTTTTCGGGGACGATAGGCTGGATCGGTCTCGTTGTCCCGCATATAGCGCGGCTTGCCGTCGGACGGAACACCGCGCGCACCGTGCCGCTTTGCATAGCGTTCGGCGCGATATTTATGGTCCTTACCGACGTCTTTTCGAGAACTTTCACCGCCTCGGAAATACCTGTTTCGGCAATTACGGGCTTATTCGGAACGGTCGTTTTCGTCGTCATTCTTTTCATAAGGAGAAAAACGATAAATGAAAATGATTGAAGTCGAAGACCTTACCTTCCGATACAATAAAAACGGCCCCGCGGTCTTGCGAAACGTAAGCTTTGCCTGCGAAAAGGGAAGCGTCAACGTCATAATAGGACTTAACGGCTCGGGAAAAACGACGCTTATGAAGATAATTACCGGCCTTCTTGAAAAATACGAGGGAACGGTAATAATAAAGGACAAAAACATCGCCGAAACGTCCGCGTCAGAGCGCTCGCGACTTGTTTCCTACGTCCCCCAGAAAGTCGGCGCGGCCGACGATTACACCGTTTTCGAATACCTGCTTTTCGGCAAGGTAAACAGCGTAAAGTTCTATAAAACGCCCGACGCCGCCGTGGAAAAGAGGGTAAAAGAGCTCGCCGGAAGGTTTCGCATAACCCGCCTTCTCGATAAAAAAGTCGGTGAAATCAGCGGCGGCGAAAGACAAATGGTCTCTATTTGCTCCGCGATAGTTCAGGACGCGGAGGTCATGATACTCGACGAGCCGATATCGGCTCTCGACGTCAAGAATCAGGAAATAATATTAAACCTTATTAAAACGGTCGCCGAAACGGAGAATAAAACCGTCCTCCTCTCGTCGCATAACCCCAACCACGCCCTTTACTTAAACGGTTGCGTTTTGCTTTTGAAGGACGGCGCCTTGATAAAAGAGGGTTCTGCCAAAGAAATAATAACCGTCGAAAACCTTAAAGATATTTACGGCGACAACATCAAATACAGTAAAGACTTGGATTATAACGAAATATCGTTTTAATAAATCCAGCCGCGCCTCGCTGCGGGCACGGAGAAAGACTGACAGTAATCGATAGTTAACCGTTCTAAAATTGCTTGAAAAATTAATCATTATTTGATATAATAAAAATACAAACTAAAAACATCAGCGATGTTGAAAGGTAAGGAAAATAAAATGAAAATTGGAGAAACAAAACTAATAGATATTTTAGATGGAAGAGTTCAATATCGTATTCCTATTTTTCAACGCAAGTACGATTGGGAGCAAAATGACTGTCGAAAACTATTATCTGATATTATTGACATTGCTGACGACTCCAAAAGAAGACAACATTTTGTCGGGTCTATTATTTACAAAGCAGATTCTGAAGCATTATTAGAAGGAACTGTACGTATTAATTATTTAATTGATGGGCAACAGAGATTAACGACTATTATGCTAATTCTTTTGGCGGTTTCTCGCTATGCTCAAGAATTAATGCCTCCTGAAGTTTATGAAAACTCAGGGTATAGTTTTGATGCAATAAAGGATGATTATTTAACGAATAATAATCGATTTGCAAACACTGAGTTTTATTACAAACTAAGGCCTATCGGGGATGATGATAGCTCCTTTCAAGCTTTAATAAACGATACCCAACTTCCTGAACAGGTCAACAATAGCAGAATATATGATAATTATAGCTCTATTCTTTCAGATTTAAAAAGAAGACAAATTGATCCCCAAAAAGTGATGCAGGGAATAGGAAAACTCTTGATTGCAAATATTGTTTTGGAAAGAGATGATAATGCACAGTTACTATTTGAAACGGTAAATAGCACGGGGAAATCTTTAAAAGATGTGGATAAAGTTCGAAATTATGTTTTAATGAATGCAGGGGAAAGTCTACAAAAAGAACTATTCAAGAATTATTGGGAACCAATGGAGCAAAGTTTGAATATTATAAATGACGGCGGGAAAACATTGAACCAATTCTTCTTTTATTATGCTGAAATTATAACTGAAACTAAAATACCTGTGAACTATTATGATAAATTTAAAGACCATTTTCTTGGCATTAGCGCAGAAGACATTAAGAATGCCGTTATAGATATGAGCGCTTATTCTGCTCATTATAAGCGGTGGCTTGATAGTAGCGCCTTAAGTAATAAAGTTACGGATATATTATTATTCAGACTTAAATTAACTGGAAATGACAATTGTATTCCTGTTGTTTTGAAAGTGCTTCGCAATGTTGAAACAAGCAAAATGACTGAAGAAGATGCAAATGAAGCCCTTAAAATACTAGAATCATATATTATACGCCGCGAAATGTATGATTTAAAATCTCATTCGATTGGTGAAGCCTTTATAAAAATACTTAGATGCGCAAATTCGCTCTCACAAATGAAAGAATGTATAATTAATGATCTTACCGAAAAACAACGTATGCCTGCTGATGACGAACTAAAAATCAAACTGCATACTGTAGAGTTCTATGGTCTAAAGCATGACCACTATATTCTTGACCGAATTGAAAAGTCTCTTAATAGAGAATATATGCCAGATCATAATGTAATTAATATTGAACATATTATGCCGCAAACCATCGTTTCCAGTAGTGAACTGTTTACCAATCCTAGATACTCTAATTACACACAACAAGATAAAGAAAACCGTGATTGGGCTAAAGACTTGGGAGACAATTGGAAAGAGATTCACCAAAAGTATTGCAATACTTTAGGAAATTTAACACTAGCAGGGATTGAATATAATACAAAGTATGGTAATTGCAGATTTATTGTAAAAAGAGATATGCGCGAAAGCGACGAAAATGGGTATATCTTTGGTTATGCTGCTTCGCCCATAAGACTAAGTCAGAGTTTAAGGAATAAAGATAAATGGGGCGAGGAAGAAATAATAGAAAGATCCGATAATATTTTTAAAATTATAAAGAAAATATGGCCATTCCCAAAGTTAGAGTCTGAAAATTGATTCAGAGTCTTTTTCCCCCGCCCTCGGGCGGGGGCTTTTTTATTCTATAATACCTTATTACCCCTCCCCCCCAACCGCCTTTCACGGCGGTCTTTTTTTGCGCCTCTCGCCTCGAAAAATAATTTTGCATTTTCCGAAAGCGCACCGAAAACGGTGCATAACTCGCGGTATAATAGCGCCGTAATAAATTAAAGAGGTGCTTAAATGAACGCAACAAGCAATCCCGCAAACGCCGGGACCCACCCCACTATGCCCGATGAAGCGTCTTTTAAATCGGCCGTCCCGAAATACTCCTTTTCCGTGGACGGCGAATTCGTCCGACTCAAAACCGTGCCGATCGTCGGAGCCGACGGCTACGAGGCCGTCCGAAGTGCGACCCCCGGAGGCAAATACGAAACGGTGATCGAAAGCGCCGCTCCCGTCATCGACTTTTACCTCACCGACGGCAAGTCCTACTACTATAAAGTCCGCGCTTTTTTTTACCGCGACAACGAAAGAATATACACCGCCTACTCCGAGCCTCAGCTCGTCGACGCCGTCACCGCGGCCAAACTCCGCGAAGCGAGGCACGACGCATTCTTAAACTCCATAAAGGAATACGCCGACGTCATGAGTTACGAAGACTACGAAACCTCGTGTGAAACGCTCAAACTCGCGGGTCTCGAGGCGAGAGAGAGGGAAGAGCGCCGCAAACAGGAGGAAGAGGCGGAGAAGACCAAAAAAGAAATAGAGCTTCAGACCAAACGCCGTCAGGCCGCCGCCCGCCGCGCCGAAGCGAGACGCGAGAAAAAGCGCGCCAGGCACGTCGAAGAGGTCACCCGCATGGATCTCCCACTCGACTACGTCAACGTCTACGACGCCGACGACCGCGCCTCCGAGCATTGCGAATCAGTCGCCGACGCCCTTATGCGCTCACTCGACCTTTTAGGCCTCGTCGACGTCGAGTTCATCTCCTCGGTTTCGGGCGAGGATATGAAAACGGTCATTGAAAAGCTTCGCGGCGCCATCTACCAGAACCCGCTTCACTGGAACGAGGTGTTTTACAAGGGCTGGGAGACGGCCGACGAATACCTCTCGGGCAACCTCATGCACAAATACCAGGTCGCCAAAGAGGCAAACGAAAAGTATAACGGCTATTTTCAAAGCAACGTCACCGCCCTCGAGGGCATCATAGACCCCGACGTCTCGGCCGACGACATCTACGTCACGCTCGGTTCCCCCTGGGTCCCCACCGACGTCATCGACGATTTCATCGCATACATGGCATTCGGCGGCGACTTGAACAGCAACGAGGCGAAAGAGTATTACGCGATGAGCGCGCAGCAGGACTACGCCGTCCGCCACGACGAATACACGGGATACTGGGAGATACCCGAGAAGACGCGCTTCCGCACCAGCCGCTTTCACGGAATGTTCGAGGAGGTCAATTACAAAATCTACGGCACCGATCGCATGGATATGCTCTACGTCCTCGAAAACACCCTCAATATGAAGACTCTCGCGGTATACGACCCCAAGGACCCGGCCGACAAAGATTGCAAAACGCGCGTCATAAACCGCGACGAGACCGTCAAACTCCTTGAAAAGCAAAAATTTATGACCGACGTCTTTCGCAAATGGGTATGGGAGGACGAGGGACGGAAAGCCCGCCTTCGCGCCGCCTACTGCCGCAAATACGGAAACATAAGAAAGCGAAACTTCAACGGTTCGTTTTTGGAGTTCCCCGGCATCAACCCCGACGTCAAACTCTATGACTATCAAAAAAACGCCGTCGCGAGAATACTCTTTTCTAAAAACACCCTTCTCGCTCACGACGTCGGCGCCGGCAAGACCTTTATAATGATAGCGGCGGGTATGGAACTTCGCCGACTCGGCAAGTCCAAGAAAAACCTCTACGTCGTGCCGAACAACATCATAAGCCAATGGCAAAGCATCTTCCGAAAAATGTATCCCGACGCAAACGTTTTAACGGTCAGTATCGACAACTTCGGCCCGACCGGGCGAAGCGAAACGCTCCTTGAAATCAAGAACGGCGATCACGACGCTATCTTGATGACTTACAGCTGCTTCGATATGCTCTCCCTCTCCGACAGATATTATCTCAGGCTCAACGAAGAGCGGCTCAGGATGCTCGAAAAAGCCGCCGCCCGCTTTTACAAAAAGGGAAAGACCGCGGAAAAAATACTGAATATTAAAAAGACGATCGAAAAACTCCGCCTTAGCTATAAGCAGGTCCCGAAGATAATGCCCTTCGAGGAACTCGGCATAAACACCCTCTTTTTGGACGAGGCGCACAACTACAAAAACATCGACCTTGAAAGCAGAATATCGCGAGTCCGCGGCTACGGAAACTCGGGCTCGGCCAAATGCAACGCCATGATGGACAAAGTCCACTGTATTCAGCGTCAAAACGACGGCGGCAGGATAATTTTCGCCACGGGCACTCCCGTCACCAACTCGCTTTCCGACATATTCGTCATGCAGAAATACCTTCAGGAAGGCGAACTCGAGTTTCAGAACATCCACAACTTTGACGCATGGGCGGGCATGTATGCCGAAAAGACGACCGACTTCGAAATAGACGTCGACACCGAAAGCTACCACCTCGTCACCCGCTTCTCGAAATACCGCAACATCCCCGAACTCACCTCAACGCTCGCCTCGGTTGCCGACTATCACAGCGACAACGGCGCCGAGGCGGGCATCCCGAAGCTCGACGGCTACGACGATTCTTTAAGAGACGGTTCCGACGACTTCAAGGAATATCTCCGCGACATAAGCAACCGCGCAGACGACATAAGACAAAAACGCGTGACCGTAAAGGAGGACAATATGTTGAAGGTCACGTCCGACGGCCGAAAGGCCGCTCTCGATATGCGCCTTATCGACACCGCCTTCGGCCTCGACCCCGAAGCCAAGGTCGTCCGCTGCGCCGAAAACGTCTTCGAGGTCTATAAAGCAACCCGCCCGACGAAAGGTACCCAGCTCGTCTTCTGCGATATCTCCACCCCGAAAGAGGGCTTCAACCTCTACGACGAGTTAAAAAACCTGCTCGTTGCCATGGGAATACCGAAAGAAGAAATCGCCTTCATACACAGCGCCGAGACCGACGACCGGCGCCAGAGCCTCTTCGCCTCGATTAAAAAAGGCGACGTCGCCGTCCTGATAGGCTCGACCGCCAAAATGGGACACGGCATGAACGTTCAGAAGAAACTCGCCGCCATACACCACCTCGACGTGCCGTGGCGCCCCTCCGACATGGTTCAGCGCGAAGGCAGAATACTCCGCCGCGGCAACGAAAACAAAAAGGTCAGAATATTCAGGTATATCACCAAAGCGAGCTTCGACGCCTACTCCTGGCAGCTTCTCGAAACCAAGCAGAGATTTATCAGTCAGATAATTTCGGGCAGACAGACGGCAAGAGAAGGCTCCGAGATAGAGGACACGGTGCTCAACTACGCCGAGGTCAAGGCGCTTGCCGTCGGAAATCCCAAAATCAAACGGCGCGTCGAGGTCTGCAACGAGCTTGACAAATACAGAATACTTCAGCGCGACCGCGCCGAAGAGCGCGGAAAGAAGGAACGCCTCCTTGTTTCGCTTCCGAAATCGATAGAGAGCCAGAAGGAACGAATTGAAAACTGCAGGCGCGACATCGAAGCCTATGAAAAAGAAAAAATCGACTATAAGAAGATGACCTATGAAGAGCAGAAGGCGATACGCGAGTCGATATATAAGGCGGTATGGGCCAATCAGAACAATCCCGTCCCGACCGAGGTGCTGACTTTTCAGGGCTTCAAGGTAATAGTCCCCGCCTATATGGTCCCGAGAATGTCCGCCGCCAAGGAGAAAGCGGGCGACTTCGGCGAGACCGTCACCGAGGGACGGAACAGCATCCCCTACGTCCACCTCGTCAAAAACGGGACCTACTACCTCGAAATCGAATCCGAGTCGGGCATCACCAAAAGACTCAATTTCTTCCTTGAAAACCTTTCGGCGCAGAAAGCAAAATACGAAGACGTGCTTCTCGGTCTCGAAACGAAGCTGAAACTCACCGAGGAAGAACTCTCAAAAGAATCGAAGGGCTTTACCGCAGAGATAAACGCCCTCGAAAACGAACTCAAAGAACTGAACGAAGAATTGGGGGTGGCTTAAATGGAAGAACGACTTTCGGCAAATCTGCCGACTCTTTCCATCGACAAAGCCGTAAACCTTTTAAGCAAATCATACTTAAACGTCATAAACGCGGGGACGTCGCCGAAGGTCTTACCTTCGGTGATGCTCTGGGGGCCGCCCGGCGTCGGTAAATCGCAGGCCGTCAGGCAGATGGCAAAAAACATAGAGGAGGGCTCTGGTAAAAAAGTCGCTGTCACCGACGTCCGCCTCCTCCTCTTTAATCCCATCGACCTGCGAGGCATCCCCGTCGCCAACGCCGAAAAGACGCTTGCCGTCTGGCTTCGACCCAAAATATTCGATATGGACGTCGGCGAAGGCACGGTAAATATCCTCTTTCTCGACGAACTTTCGGCGGCGCCGCAGTCGGTTCAGGCGGCGGCCTATCAGATAACCCTCGACCGCGTGGTCGGCGAGCATAAGCTCCCCGACAACTGCATAGTCATCGCGGCGGGCAACCGCCTCACCGACAAATCTGTATCCTTCAAAATGCCCAAAGCCCTTGCCAACCGTCTGCTTCACTTCGAAATAGAAGGCAGCTTCGAGTCGTGGCGAAGATGGGCGTCTGCGTCGGGCATAAACGGCAAGGTGCTCGGCTATCTCCTTTTCAGAAACGACCGGCTGTTCGGCTTCGACTCCTCGAAAGACGACCTCGCCTTCCCGACGCCGCGTTCGTGGGAAATGGTAAGCAATATCTTAAACAACGTGAGCGACGACGTCGAAACCGTCTACCCGATGATAGCGGGACTTATCGGCGTCGGCTCCGCGCTAGAATTCAAAATATGGTGTAAGGTCTACTCACAGCTTCCGAGCATGGACGACGTCTTTTCGGGCCGCGCCGTCTCCGTCCCGAAGGATACTGACGCCATGTTCGCCCTCGTATCCTCTATGACGGCTCACGCCTTCGAACACCGCGCCGACGCCGTCGCCATAGGCCACTCGCTCGCCTACGCGAGACGGATGCCCGCCGATTTCGCCGAGCTGCTCATAAGAAACTACCGTGATTTCGAAAAAGACTACGAAACCTTCTTAAAAACCGTCCGCGAATATTCCGATTATTCGGCCGAGAGAGGAGCGATGCGAAACGGCAAAGTATGACGGCGAAACCCTTAAAATCATAAGAAGACTTCAGGAAGCGCGCATTAACCTCATGAAAAAACACCCGTTTTACGCCGTGCTTTTGCTGCATACGCGCTTTGCCGTCGACGAAATGTGCCGGACGGCCTACACCGACGGCAGCCGCATAGCCTTCTGCCCCGATTTCTTGAATAAACTCTCCGAAAAGGAACTTGAATTCGTGCTTATGCACGAGGTGCTACACATAGCGCTCGACCATTGCGGACGAATGGCCTGGTGCGAGAACGCCACCCTCTCGAATATCGCCTGCGATATAGTAGTCAACTCGAACATCCTCTATTCCAACAATATGGATCTCTCCTCCATAAGCATAAAGGGCAGCGGAGCGCTCATGCACCTCGCTCCCGACGGAAAAGAAGGTTATAACTACACCGCCGAGAAAATATACGAAATGCTTGAACAAGACCCCGATACCGAGAAAAAGTCCTCGGACGGCAACGGAGACGAAACCGAAGACGAAGAGGACTTCGACGACCACACCTTCTGGACGCCTTCAGAAGATGAAGCCGAAGACGGAAGCGGCTTGAAAGAGGAGCGGCTTTACCGCATAGCCGAGGCCGCGGCCATCGCCGCGCGCATCGAAAATCAAAGCGGCGGCGGATGCGGAAAGGTCCCCTTCGCCTTGGAGCGCGTCGTCAACGAACTCACAAACCCGCAGACTGACTGGAGGACGGCGCTTGCCGCCTTCGTTCAGGAGGAGATAAACGACTACTCCTTCAACCCACCCGACCGTCGCTTTCAGGACAGTCCCTTTTTCCTTCCCGACTACAACGAAAAAGACGGAAGCGTCGAGGACGTGCTTTTTATGGTCGACACCTCGGGCTCGATGACGGATGAATTGGTGACCGAGGCCTACTCCGAAATATGCGGCGCCATAAGGCAGTTTAACGGCAGACTCCGCGGCCGCCTCGGCTTTTTTGACACCGAGATTACCGAGCCCAAGGAGTTCTCCGACGAGGATGAACTCAGAATAATCCGTCCTTACGGAGGCGGCGGCACAAGCTTCCACTGCGTCTTCGACTACTTAAAAAAACGCCCCGAAAATATGAACGTCGTCTGCCTCGTAATACTGACCGACGGCAACGCCCCTTTTCCCGACGAATCTGCCGCCATGGGCATTCCCGTTCTCTGGATAATCAACAACGCAGAGATCACCCCGCCGTGGGGCAAGGTGATAAGAATTAAAAACGGTTAAGGAGAAAACTATGGATAAAAACGATTTCCTCGTCGCGCTCAAAGAGATTTTACCCGAAATGAACGAAGAAGAAATTAAAACTGCGCTCGAAACCTTGAACGACTGCAAGCCGAAAATAAGCAAAAAGAACGTCTGCGAAAAAGCCTGCAAGGCGAGGATACTCTCGTCGATAGACGTCAAAGAAATCGAACTCACCTGCCTTGACGGCGGCAAAAACGAGCGCAAGGTCGTCGCTCTCGGCGCCTCGCTTCTTATGGACCCCGAATTCAACTGCTTCAAAAACGATATACCCGAGGACGGCAGGTGGTGGCTGCACGATCTTTATTACGTCGAAAACGGTAAAATGCTTTATAACTACGACCGGGTTCAGGTCGCGCGGATCCGTCCCATAATCATAGTCAGGGAAATGCCCTCCGATATGAAAACGGGGGACCGCGTCATAATAAACGGCGAAGACTTCGTTTTTCTCGCCCCGATAATACTGTTAAAAACAAAATGCCTCGGAGATTCGTGCACCTATAACGCGAGGGGCTACTTTACCTCGGTAATTAAATACTGCGTCGACGGCTGGTATGCCGAACTGATCAAAAACAACAAAACCCGATCCTCTTCCGCAACGATATAAAAGAAATCCGTATATAAAAACGAGGTGCCTATGGAAACGGTAAACGCAATAGCGAAAATGAAAGAACTTATAGCGTCGATAAATCTCGCCGACAAAGCCTATTACGGCGACGACGCCCCAATAATGACCGACAAGGAATACGACGCCCTCACGGACGAGCTGAAATCGCTCGAAAAAGAGACGGGCATAGTCTTCGCGAACTCTCCCTCAAAAAGAGTCGGCGGCGTCAATAAGACCGAACTCGGAAAGGTGCGCCATACGCGTCCCATGCTCTCGGCCAAAAAGACCAAGTCCGTTGACGACGTCGTCCTGTTTGCCGAAGGCAAAAGCGTCGTGCTTTCGTGGAAATTAGACGGCCTTTCCCTGATACTCCGCTACGAAAACGGCGTCTTCAAACAGGCCCTCACCAGAGGCGAGGACGGCCTCGTCGGCGAGGACGTCACCCACACCGTAAAATACCTACGAAACGTTCCGAAAACGGCGGGGAAAGGGAACTTTGAGGTACGTGGCGAGGGCGTTATATCCTGGGCCGACTACCGTCTTCTCAATAAAGACTCCTCGTCCGGCCACCCGCGAAGCCTCGCGGCCGGACTCGTCCGCTCCCTCACGCCCGACAAGGGAAGGCTCTCCCACGTCGATTTCCGCGCCTTCGAACTCATCACGGACGAAAGCCGCAAGACCAAGGAGGAGGAACTCGACGCGCTCGCGGCCGAAGGCTTCGCGGTAGTCGACCGAATAACCGTCGCCGCGTCCGCAAAGGCGGGCGAACTTAAAAAAGCGGTCGCGGGCTTCATCCCCGAACGCTACCTCTACCCCGCGGACGGCATAATAGCCGAATATAACGACCTCAAATACGGCAAAAGCCTTGGCGCCACCTCTCACCACGAAAACAGGATGCTCGCCTATAAGTGGGACGACAGCGAATACGAAACCGTTTTCCGCGGCGTCGAACTTTCGGCGACGCGAAACGGCGCAGTCTCCATAACCGCCCTCTTCGATCCCGTCGTTATAGACGGCTCCCGCGTCTCCCGCGCCGACCTTCATTCGCTCGGAAACTTCGAAAAATACGAATTCGGCGTCGGAGACGTCATAAAAGTCTATAAGGCCAATATGATAATCCCTCAGATTTCTGAAAACCTCACCCGAAGCGGAAACTATAAGATACCTGACAGATGCCCGTGCTGCGGCGCTCCTTTGGAGGTCAGGACTTCCTCGGGCGGTGCGAGAAACCTCTACTGCCCCAACCCCGAGTGTATAGCGCGGAACGCCCAGAAGCTCGCCCGCTTCTGCGACAGGGACGCCATGAATATCGAGGGCTTCAACGCCACGGTGCTCGAAAAACTCATGGCCTACGGCCTCGTCAAGACCTTCGCCGACCTCTATAACCTCAAAAACCGCCGCGCCGATATGCTTTTGATACCCGGCGTCGGCTACGGGGTCTGCGACAAACTCATAGACGCCGTCGAGGCAAGCCGCGCCGCCACGCTTTCGGGATTTCTCGTTGCAGTAGGCATCCCGCTTATGGGCGCCGCGGCCGCGAGGGAGATAGACGAATACTTTTTGGGATCGTGGGACGACTTCGAAAACGCCGTAAAATCGAACTTCAGCCTCTTTCATATCGCGGGCGTCTCCGAGGCGCTCGACCGAAACATAAAAAGTTGGTATAAGGACGAAAACGAGGCGAAGCTCTGGCGCCCCGTCCTCAAAGAGATACGTCTTATGAGCCGACTGAAAACGTCCGCAACGGCCGCCGGCCCCTTCTCGGGCGCCAATATCGTAATAACCGGCACGGTAAACAATATGCCCCGCAAAACGCTCACGGAGATTTTAACGCTTATGGGCGCCAACGTTTCCGACTCGGTAAGCGGCAAGACCGACTATCTCATCGTCGGCGAGACTCCCGGCTCAAAGAAACTCGCCGACGCCCTAAAGCTCGGCACGAAAATAATAACCCGTGAGCAGTTCCTCAAAATGCTCACGGGCGCGGAAGAATAAAAAAATCCCCCCGCCGCAGGCGGGGGATTTTTACGCTTTTATACGACCGTCGCTTTTTTCAGGTCGATATACAGCTCCGACGTGGCGCAGTCCTGACCGAAGGCGTCGTCTATGTAGAGCCAATAGTCACGCTCCGCTTCCATCGAGAAAATATTGGCGCGCAAAACGGGGTCGTAGCCGTTTATCGGGCCGTCGTCGTCGCCGTAAAAACGGACTTCTCCGTCCTCGACGGTCGCCGCTATTGTCCAGTCGGTATAATTGCCGTCTTCAACGTCGATTTTCGCGTCCTCGCCCGAGAAAGCGGCGGTAAGCGCCTCCTGGATGGCGCGAAGCCTTTTTACCGTCAGAACGTCGTCTTCCTCGTAGTCGTCGAAGTCGTCCTCTTTGATATACTTGTCCAAGTATTTTATGCGCCCTCTGCCGTCGAACATGGAGTTTTTCGCAAACGCGAACTCCTTGATCTTCGCCCTCATCGCCTCTTTGGCCTTCCCGAACGACTCGAAAACGGCAAACGACACTTTAAGCTCGTCGGCCCTTTCGCAAGTCTCGGGCAAAGAGGTCCTCACGGATAATACCCATAGATCTTTCATGTCTTTCACTCCTGAAAAAAATATTTTTTTGGGGAACCGCGAATATAATACCTCGACGCACGCACCGAAAACGGTGCATAACCCGCCC
>JAEEIO010000193.1 GCA_016281405.1 Clostridiales bacterium
CGTGCGACACGTCGAGCTTTATCCCGACGGTAGTCGCGCCGCTCTCCATAAAGGGCTCGACGCTTTCGGCGCAGCAGCCCTCCATCGCGGCTATCATGGACGGCGTCGAGAAAACGGGAAGAGCGCCGCTGTGAAGATTTATCGCCGTGTTTTCGTCGGTCACGAAAAGCTTTTTTTCGTTCGTTATTCCTGCATTGAGCATATATTATCCTTTCAGAGCGTCAGTATCGCGGACGCGAAGCGGAAATAGACCACAAGGGAAATGGCGTCGACTATCGTCGTGATGAACGGACTTGCCATGACGGCGGGGTCGAAGCCGAGTTTTTTGGCGATCATAGGCAGGGTGCAGCCGACGAGCTTCGCGAAGAAAACGACGACTATCAAAGTAAGACATACGACGGCGGCGACGACGGGCGTCAAAGCCGTGTTGTGAAGAAGCATACGGTCGACGACCATCATTTTAAGGAAATTCGCGAGGGCTAAGGTCACGCCGCATAAAAAGGCGATGCGCAGCTCCTTGAAAATGACCTTGAATATATCCGAAAACTCTATCTCGTCGAGGGAAAGACTTCTTATGACGGTGACCGACGCCTGACTTCCGCAGTTGCCCGCCGTGTCCATGAGCATGGGGATGAAGGCGGTCAAAACGACCTGCGCCGCGAGCGCGTTTTCAAAGTTTGATATTATAAGACCCGTGAAGGTCGCCGAGATCATAAGGAGAAGAAGCCAGGGGATGCGCTTGGAATAGGTCTCGAAGACGCCCGTTCTGATATACGCCTTGTCGGACGGCGTGATAGCCGCCATCTTTTCTATATCCTCCGTGGCCTCTTCCTGAAGGACGTCCATGGCGTCGTCAACGGTGACTATACCGACGAGCCTGCCCTCTTTGTCGACGACGGGTATCGCGAGGAAGTTATATTTGCGAAGGTCGTTCGCGACCTCTTCCTGGTCGTCTAAGGTCGTGACGGAGATGACGTTTTCTTCCATGACGTCCGAAACCGTCTGCTCCTGCTTTGCGAGAAGCAGGTCCTTCGCGGAAACTATGCCTATCAGGTGGCGTTTTGAGTCTATGACGTAGCAGGTGTAAATGGTCTCTTTGTCAACGCCGTTCTTCCGTATCACCTCGAACGCCTGGGCAACGGTCATTTCGGGCTTTAAGGCGACGTACTCGGTCGTCATTATGCTGCCGGCGCTGTCGTCGGGGTAGTCGAGTATCTGATTTATGGTTTTCCGCGTGTCCGCGTCGACGCTCGCGAGTATACGGCTGACGACGTTTGCAGGCATTTCTTCGATAAGATCGACCGCGTCGTCTATGAACATTTCGTCCATAACGCTTTTAAGCTCTTTATCCGAAAAGGACTTTATAAGGGCCTCGGTAAGGTCGCTGTCCATCTCGGCGAAGACCTCGGCGGCAAGCTCTTTCGGAAGAATGCGGAAAAGAATGGGAAGATCCTCCTCGCTCAGCTCGTGATCGTCCCAAAGCTCGAGCAGAACGGCGGCGATATCCGCGGGCGCCTGCTCGCTGAGCTCCTTTTTGAGCGCCGCGCCGCGTTTGGCGCGGAGAAGCTCCAAAATGGTGTCGTATAGTGTTTTTTGTTCCATATTTCGTGCTCCAATCTGTGTATTGTTGCCGCTTTTACGGCGTGGAAAACGAGCACGGCGCAAAGGGTATCAGAATATGACGCGACAAAAAGCGCGCCGCCTACTTCGCCCTACGTCGCCGCTGCTTCCTGCGTCCATTCCTTTCACCCCTTTTTTATGGATTTGACTTTAATATTATAGTATATTCAAGTCCGAAAATCAATCGGAAAGACAAAAAAATCCCGCCTTTTTTAAGGCGGGATAATTCGGAAAATCGGTCAGACGAGATATTCCACAAGGTCTTTGTACTCTTCGCCGGGCTTGATATCGGGGTAGCAGGAGGCGCGCATGAAGATCTCGGCGAAATTCGGGTAAATAGAATTGACGTATTCCCATCTGTCGAGCCACACCGAGTCGCCCTTCTCCTTGTATTTTTCGGGGAAGAGGAAGATAAAGCGTTTTTTCTCGTGCTCGACGAAGCGCATTGAAAAATACGGCTCCAGAACGGCGTAATCCTTATCTTCAAGCTGTCTGAAAACGGCGGGGAGCGGAGCCTTGGAGATATGCCCCGTCGAGCGGTCTATAAGGGTGCCTATCGCCTCAAACGAAACCGTATCTTCGGTAAAGAAGAGCTTTAACAGCACGCCCGTGTCGGTGTGCGCCTGCGCCCTTTGATAATCGGTGTCGAAGATGAAATTGCCGAGGGAATAGAAGATGTATTTATCGCCTATCTTTTCATAGTTCTGCGGGACGTGGGGATGATGACCCACTATAACGTCCGCGCCCATATCGAGGAAAGAGCGGAAAAACTTTCGCATGTCTTTGTCGGGCATATCGCAGAACTCCTTGCCCGCGTGGACGACCATGACGCACCAGCGGCAGGTCTTTTTTATTTCGATTATCTTTTCTTTGATAAGCTCGGTCTCGTCGGCGAAGAAGCAGCCCGCGGTATTCTTTCCGGCACGGTGACTGTCGGACGTGCGCGTTGCCGACAAAATGCCAATACCGCCCGAGGAGCTTATTATCACGGGCTTCGACGCCTCTTCTATATTCGCGCCCGCGCCTATCGTCTGCGCTCCGTTTTCGTGAGCGTGTCTTATCGTTTCCGCGCAGCCGGGGGCTTCGGCGTCGAGCATGTGGTTGTTGGCGAGGTTCCATATATCCGCGGAAAGCCTGTTCAGCTGAGGGATGCAGGCGGGGTCGTTCGTATGCACGAACTGCCCGGCGTGCGTGGGGTCGCAGACCGCGCCCTCAACGTTGAAAACGCCGTGGTCGGTATCGTTCAGAAAGTCGGCGATCTCATCGCCTACAATGCTAAGATCCCGCGCTTTTTCCTTATAATATTTGGAAAAAGCAATATCGCCCGTAAAAGCTATTTTAGTCAAGGACATAAAAACTCCCCCTTTATGCGTTAATAATAGCATAAGAGGGAGCATACAGTCAAGCGCAGAAAGATATTGCCGTCACTTTTGAGGCGGTTTTCGGGCGCAGGAGATAAGCCGCAGTCTTTTTGACTTTCGTGAACCGAAAAGGTCTCTTTTCAGTAAACGCAGACGTCTATATAACCCTTCGCGTTTGAGAGGGTGAAAAGCTCGTCGGGCGAAAGCTTTACGGCGGAATTGTCGCTTCCGCAGGCGGGATATATAACGTCGAAACGCTTGAGAGACTCGTCTAAATAGACGCCCACACCGCCGTTTATGCCGAAGGGACATACGCCGCCGACGTCGTGCCCTATAAGCTCGCTTACCTCGTCGCGCGTGAGCATTGTCGCTTTTTCGTGAAAGAACGCCTTGAACTTTGAGTTGTTCACCTTTGCGTCGCCCGCGCAGACTATCATAACGGGCTTTTCGCTTACCTTAAAGGTAAGGGATTTCGCGATATGCGCGGGCTCGGTGCCGACGGCGACGGCGGCAAGCTCGACCGTCGCGCTCGATACGTCGAATACGCTTATCCTGTCGGCAAAGCCCGCGTCCTTAAGATATTTTTCCGCTTTTTCAAAAGACATAAAAGCACCTTCTTAATAGATATTGATCTTTTTTGAGGTCAACAGCCCGTCGGCGTCTTTCTCAACGCGCAGGACGAAGCCGAACTTATCCGCCTCGCAGCTTAAGAAAAAGTCCTCCGTCGGGAAAACGCCGCTCTGCGCTTTGTCGAAAAACTTTGCGCCGCTCGTATGCTTTATAGCTTCTATCCTGTCGGGAAGGGATATCGGAGCGCCCTCGATAAGGCTTTTTATGTACTCGGCGCAAAGGGTGTCCTCGTCGGTGGGCTCTTTCCCCGCGAGCCCCATGCAGACGAGTGATACGTCGGCGGGGGAGCTGTTTTTTATGTATTC
>JAEEIO010000194.1 GCA_016281405.1 Clostridiales bacterium
CAGACTTTATTCCTCCGGCAGCGCGCTTATTAACCGCAAGACCGTGAGCGCGGTAAAAAAATGCCGCTCGGCGGTCGTATGCGACGACGATATATTCCCCGCGGGCTCGGTCTCGGTCACGGGGCTTAAAATAGGCGACGGTTTTTCGCTTGAATACGTTTACTCCATAGCCGCCTCGGTTCTCGACGCCGTCGGCGGCGGCGTTCAGACGGCGTTCGAATCGGGCGCCAGGCAGATATACGCGCCCCGTTTCCCCGTTTCGGACGTCCGTTTTTACGACAGCGGCGGTCTTTCGGCGACGGTTAAGGGCAGCGAGGTGCTTTGCGGCACTTACTCTTTTCTTATGCGCATGGGTGTTCGCGTGAAAAACGACGTAAAATTATCCAACTGCCTTTTCTTTGCGGTAGACTCGTCTTTTGCGGGGGTATTCTCTCTCAAATACAACGTACAGCCCGCGGTATACGGCGCCTTCCGCTTCCTTTCCCGCTCGCGTACCGTGCCCCTTCTCGCCGTGCGCGACAGCAATCTGACGCAGGAGTTCATAGAAACGAAGTTCAGGCTCAAAGCCTACTCGACCGACTTCCCCTCCATGGAGGAGCGGGCATATCTTTCCGGCGACGGACACCCCGACACTCCCCCTCTCGCCGTTCTCACGCGAAGCAGTCTTTTCTCTTTTTCGGAGGTGCTCATAGCCTGCCGCAAGCTCAAGAAAACCGTTTCCTTCAATCTCGTTTTCTCGGTCATTTCGTCGGTCATAGGCGCCGCCATTATGTACTTTCTCGCCTATAACGGCGAATACGGCGCGGCTTCTCCGGTCCATTCCCTTATTTATTTTCTGTGCTGGCTTTTCCCCGTTTGGCTCATATCGGTGGTTTTTACGGCATTTTGATAAAAACAAGTTGAAATTTATAAAACGATAATATATAATTGATACGTTCAGTAAAATGCGAAAAATTTTAAATAAAAAGATTTAAGGAGGAAACTATGGCATATCCCATCGACAAAATCAGAAACGTATGTCTCTTAGGTCACGGCGGCGACGGCAAGACCTCTCTTGCCGAAATGCTCCTTTTCCGCACCGGCGGCACCGATCGTCTCGGTAAGACTTCCGAAGGCAATACCGTATGCGACTTCGACCCCGAAGAGGTCAAGCGCCAGTATTCCATACAGACGGCTATCGCTCCCGTGGAGTTTAACGGAAACGTCATAAATCTCCTCGACACGCCGGGCGACTTTGATTTTGAAGGCGAAGTCGAGCAGGCGCTCAGAGTCGCAGACTCCGGTCTTATCGTCGTGTCCGCCAAGGGCGGCTGCGCCGTCGGCACCGAAAAAGCGTGGAAAAAGCTCAACAAGCATAAGCTTCCCCGTTTCTTCTGCATCTCCAAGATAGACGAAGAAAACGCCGATTACGAGCGCGCTTACGATTCTCTCCGCTCGACCTTCGGGCTTTCGGTAACTCCTTTCGTCATTCCTCTCATTGAGGGCGGCAAGCCCACGGGCGTCGTGAACCTCGTTACCAAAAAGGCGTTCAAGACCGAGGGCAACAAGGCGACCGAAGTTCCCGTCCCCGCCGATATGGCAGACGAGATAGAGACCCTTCGCTCGGCTCTGGTCGAAAGCGTCGCGGAAAGCTCCGAAGAGCTTTTGGACAAATACTTCGCAGGCGAAGAGTTCACCCAGGAAGAGCTTCTTTCGGGTCTTCGCGCAGGCGTTCTTTCCTGCTCGCTCGCGCCGGTCGTCTGCGCCTCGGCCGTTACGGGCGTCGGCATAATGCAGCTTCTTTCTTCCATAGTCGACTTTGCTCCCGCGCCCAACGAAGCGCGCGTCGAGAAAGCCAAGAAAGCAGACGGCAGCGAGGTCGAGATAAAGCACGATCCCGCCGGCAAGCCCGTGCTTCTCGTCTTCAAGACGATCGCCGACCAGTACGGCAGATTTTCCTTCTTCAAGGTCCTTTCGGGCACCCTTAAGCAGGATATGACTCTTACCAATTCCCGTTCCGGCGCCGCCGAGAAGTTCGGACATATCTTCACCGCCAAGGGCAAGAAGAACACTGAGGTCAAAGAGATCGGCTGCGGCGACATAGGCGCCGTTTCCAAGCTCAACGACACCAAGACGGGCGACACCCTTTCCGATACCGGCGACCTCACCCTGCCCGGCATCGAATTTGCCGAACCCTGCTACAGCCGCGCCATCGCCGCGAAGGTCAAGGGCGGCGAGGAAAAGATAGCCGCGGGTCTTACAAGGCTCCGCGACGAAGACCCGACCTTCACGGTCGTCAACAACGCCGAGACTAAGCAGATGGTCATATCCGGCGCCGGTGAAAAGCACGTCGATCTTCTCTGCTCCAAGCTCAAAAACAAGTTCGGCGTCGACGTCGAGCTTTCCGCGCCCAAGGTCGCTTACCGCGAGAAGATCCGCAAGAAAGTCGAAATGGTGGAAGGCAACCACAAGAAGCAGTCTGGCGGTCACGGCCAGTACGGCAACGTCAAGATGAACTTCGAGCCCATCGACACCGACGACTTTATCTTTGAAGAGCAGATATTCGGCGGAAGCGTTCCGAAGAACTTCC
>JAEEIO010000195.1 GCA_016281405.1 Clostridiales bacterium
TACCCCTGCTTCTGCACCCCCGAAAAGCTTGAAGAGATACACGCCCTTCAGACCGAAAGAAAAGACGACCCCGGTTATTACGGCAAATACGCCGTCTGCAGAGACCTCTCTTACGAAGAGGTCGAGGAGAAGGTTAAGGCGGGGACGCCCTTTACCGTCCGATTCCGTTCGGAGGGCGACAAAAAGAAGACCGTCCCCTTCAAAGACGAAATAAAAGGCGACCTTCTGGTGCCGCAAAACGATAACGATTTCGTTTTGCTAAAGTCTGACGGACTTCCGACCTATCACCTCGCCCACGCCGTCGACGACCACCTTATGAGGACGTCGCTCGTCGTGAGGGGCGAGGAGTGGCTTTCGACCCTTCCCTATCATCTCGAGCTTTTCTACGCGCTCGGCTTCAAGCGTCCGAAATACGCCCACACGGCGCACATAATGAAAAACGACGGCGGCGGCAAGCGCAAGCTTTCGAAGCGCCACGACCCCGAGGCCGCGGTATCTTACTATTTCGAAAACGGCTACACCGCGCCCGCGGTCAAAGAGTATCTTTACGGCCTTATCTCCTCCTCCTTCGAGGAGTGGAGGCGCTCAAACAAGGGCGTGGAGGGCGACGAGTTCCCGCTTTCTCTTAAAAAAATGAGCGTTTCGGGCTGTCTTTTCGACACAGACAAGCTTAACGACGTCTCGCGCACCGTCCTTTCGGAGCTGTCGGCCGACGAGCTTTATAAAACGCTCGAGGGCTGGGCGCCCGTCTACGAGCCGAAGTTATACGAGTATATGAAGGCCGCGCCCGAAAAGATAAAGGCGATTATTTCGATAGGCCGCGGCGGCAATAAGCCCCGAAAAGACCTCACGACGCTACGTGACGCGCTCCCCTACGTCTCCTATTTCTTCGAAGACGGCTTCGAGCCGTCGGACGACGCGATATTGAAGACTGCCGACGCGAAGGAAATACTTAAGGACTATCTTTCGGTCTACTCCGAAAACGATGACCGCGACGGCTGGTTCGGCCGCATCCGCGATCTCGCGGAGCGGCACGGATACTGCCCCGATATGAAGCGGTATAAGGCCGAGCCCGAAAAATACAAGGGCAGCGTTTCGGACGTCTCGTCCATCATCAGGCTTGCCGTGACGGGACGGGTAAACACGCCAGATATGTATGAGGTCATGCAGATCCTCGGCAAAGAGACCGTTCTGAAAAGGATAAAAGAGGAAACGGAGAGATAAAATGTTTGACGCCGCCAATTTCACCCATTTCATAACCGATATTATAGACGCCGACCTCGCTTCCGGCAAGGTCGACCATGTGGCGACCCGCTTTCCGCCCGAGCCCAACGGCTACCTTCACATCGGGTCGGCGAAGGCCATATTCATAAACTTCTTAGCGGCCAAAAAATACGGCGGGACCTTTAACCTCCGCTACGACGACACCAACCCCTCGAAGGAGGAGACCGAATACGTCGATTCCATTTACGAGGACCTCGTGTGGCTTACGGGCGAGAAGCCCGAAAACGTCTTTTTCGGGTCGGACTATTTCGATAAGTGCTACGAATACGCCGTAGGGCTCATAAAGGACGGCAAGGCCTACGTCTGCGACCTGACGGCCGACGAGATGAAGGAATACCGCGGCACCCTCACCGAGCCGGGCCGCGAAAGTCCCTACAGAAACAGAAGCGTGGAGGAAAACCTCCGCCTTTTCGAAGAGATGAAGGCGGGCAAATATAAAGACGGCGAAAAGACGTTAAGAGCGAAAATAGATATGGCGTCGCCGAATATGAATATGCGCGACCCCGCCATATACCGCATAGTCCACAAGAGCCACCACCGCCAGGGCGACAAGTGGTGCATCTACCCGCTTTACGACTACGCCCATCCCGTGCAGGACGCCATCGAGGGCATCACCCACTCCTGCTGCTCCATAGAGTTTGAAAACCACCGTCCGCTTTACGACTGGGTGGTCGACAATATAGATTTCGAGAAAAAGCCGCATCAATACGAGTTCGCACGCCTCAACGTCACCAACGTCGTCATGAGTAAGAGGTATTTACGAAAGCTCGTCGAGGACGGCTTCGTCTCGGGCTGGGACGACCCCCGCATGCCTACCCTTTCGGGACTTCGCCGAAGAGGCTTTACCCCGACGGCCATTTTCGATTTCGTCAAAAGGGCGGGCGTCGCAAAGACCTCGAGTCTCGTCGACCACAGACTTTTAGACCACTGTCAGCGCGAGGAGCAAAACGCCGTCGCCTTACGGCGCATGGCGGTGCTCGACCCCGTAAAAGTGACGATAACGAATTACCCCGAGGGGAAGACCGAGTATTTCGAGCTTCCCGACCGTCCGCAATGCGAGACGACGACTTGCAGAAAAGTCCCCTTCTCGAAGACGCTTTACATCGATAAAAGCGATTTCGAGGAGGTCCCGCCGCCCAAGTTCCAGCGCCTCACCGTCGGCAAAGAGGTCAGACTCATGGGGGCGTATATCCTCCGCTGCGACGAGGTCGTGAAAGACGGAAACGGCGAGATAAAAGAGCTCCTTTGCACCGTCGACCTCGAGGCGAAAAACGGAAATCCCCTTGACGGCAGGAAGATAAAGGGCACGGTCCACTGGCTTTCGGCCGCCGAGGCGGTCCCCGCCGAGTTTATGCTCTTAGGGCCGCTTTTCTCGATAGAAAACACCGCCGAGATAGCCGAGGGCGGCGACCTCGGAGCCTACCTGAACAACGAGTCGCTTATAGTCAAAAAGGGCTTCGTCGAGCCGTCGCTCGCGAACGCCTTCGAGGGCGAGCCCGAGCGGTTCCAGTTCGTGCGGACGGGCTATTTCGTGCCCGACAAACAGACGGGCGCCTTTATAAGAACGGTGACGTTGAAGGACGGATACAAACCGGAATAAAATAATAAAAACCACCTGCGAACGCGGGTGGTTTTTTATAAGATATTCTCAACCGTCGGTATTTCGCAGTCGCGGATATGCCGAAGCAGCGCGCGGGTGACCGCCGCCTCGGAGAGAAAGTCGGCCGCCGTCTCTTCGCGGCACAGGGCGGGGAGCCGCTCGGTCGAGAGCATAATGCTGTCGGTCTCGGTGTGGGAGATCACGGCGTCGAGGTATTTCCGAAAGACCGCGAAGTCCTTTGAAAAGTCGGAAAGGGCCGCGCGGGCGGCCCCGAAGTCGCCCGAAAGGACGGCGGTCTCCGCCGTTTCGAGAAGCCTGTCGAGCCGCGAGACGCCGCCCGTCACGACGGCGAGGTTTACGGCAATAAACGCCGCGACGAGAACCAAAATCACAAGCGGAACGACGACGTTTCTCACCGCTTTTTCTCCTTTTTGATAATATAAAACCGTCCGTCGCCGACGGCAGACATATAAAAGACGTCTGCGGGCGAGGAAAGTCCCTCTTTTTCAAGGGCCGCGTAAACCTCTTTTTCGGTGACGGCGGCCTTTATGAGGCCCTCTTCCCGAAGACGTCCGTCAGAAATCAGGACGGCGGCGAAATCGTAGCGTTTTTCCTTTGAAAAAAGGTCATAGGAGAAGGGTCGGAAGTCCTCTTTCAGCACTACCGAGATCTCGCCGCCCGTCTCCATGACGGCGGCGGAGACGTCGGAAATATCGGACGCGCCCTGAAGGCGAAGCTCCTCCGAAAGCTCGTCCAGAGAGAGCTTTAAGCGGCGCATATTTCTTTGCGAGAGGACGCCGTTTTCAATCAGAACTATCGGGCGGCCGTTAAGAAGTCTTCGGAAACGAAGGCTTTTAAGGCTTATTGCCGAGACGGTAAACTCGAGGGCGACGAGGAGCATTATGGGCAAAAGTCCCGAGAGAAGCGGGCGCTGCATATTCTCCATGGGGAGCACCGCGAGTTCCGAAAGCATCAGCGTTATCACCAGCTCGGAGGGCGACAGGTCGCCTATCTGCCGCTTGCCCGTAAGGCGCACGGCGGCGGTTATCGCGATATATAAAATTACCGTCCGCATGGCCGCGATAAGCAAAAAATCACCCCGACGCTATTTTGCCGCGTCGGGGCGGTTTTATTCGGGTTTAAGCGAGGTTCAGCTTCTTTTTGAAGATGTGATTGGTGACAAATATGCCGACAAGGAAGAGGGCGAGATAGTATAGCGCGTAGACGGTGAAAATGACGTGCATTATAATCTCCGACGCGTCTGCGCCCGCGGCCGACTCGACAACGAAGAAGAGCGGGACTGCTATCACCGTGCTGAGCAGCTGGGTCGCGACGTAGTAGATGCCGAATACCGCGAAGGAGCCGAGGAGTTTATTCTTGAATAGCATCTGACCTATCGCGATGCAGAGGTAGTAGACGGCAAAGGCCGAGAGGAAGCTGTTTATAATGACGCAGATGATCTCGATGACTAAAAACCACAGCGAGACGTCGCCCGATTGCGCTATCATCTGAAGATTGAGGAAGAAGGACCTTATTATCATCGGGAGCGTGTCGTCGCCCGCGAGCAGGATGGCGATCGACAGGAAGGTGACGGCAAAGCCCGTAAGGCACCATATCATACTCGTTATGAACTTGCACATAATATGCTGCATGGGGGTGACGGGCAGGGTGAAGGAGAGATAGCCCTCGTCGGTGACGAGATTCTTATAAAAGCGGTAGAAGGAGATGATCGCGGGGAGAATCGCCACGGCGCCCACCGCAAAGACGTAAAGGGCCGTTATAAGTCCGAAAAATACGTTGGTGACGATATTGTCGAAGTAGTCGTTTACGAGAAAGAAAATCTTTGCAAAGCCCGCCATGACGAGTATGCCCGCGAAGAACGGGAGAAAAATGCGGTAGGTGGCTTTGAACTCGTATTTCATAAGTTTTCCTAACATCTGAATACCTCCCTGAAGAGCTGATCGACGCTCTTGCCCTTGTTTTCCCTTATGTCGTCGACCGACGACTGAAGGGCGACGTTGCCGTAGGAGAGGAAAATGACGTCGTCGAGCGTCTTTTCGATGTCGTAGATGAGGTGGGTGGAGATTATGACCGACGCCTCGGGGTTATAGTTGCTTATTATGGTGTGAAGGATATAGTCCCTCGCGGCGGGGTCGACGCCCGCTATCGGCTCGTCGAGAAGATAGAGCTTGGCGTTGCGGCTCATGACAAGGATGAGCTGGACCTTCTCCTTGGTGCCCTTCGAGAGAGTCGAAAGCTTGCTTTCGGCGTTGATGCCGAGGTCGGTGAGGAGCTTGAAGGCCTTTTCGGCCGAGAAGTCCTCGTAGAAGTCGGCGAACATCTCGACGGTGTCCTTGACCTTCATCCAATTGGATAGGTAGGTGCGCTCGGGGAGATAGGCGACTATCTTTTTGGTTTCGATGCCGGGGGCCTTGCCGTCGATTAGAATATTGCCCCCGTCGCTTGTGAGAAGGCCGCTTATACATTTTATAAGCGTGGTCTTGCCGCTGCCGTTCGGGCCGAGAAGACCGACTATCCTTCCCGCCTCGACCGAAAGCGTTACGCCGTTTAAGGCCTGAAAGCCGTGATAACGCTTGACGAGGCTGTTGCACTCAAGAATTTTCACTTTCTTTCCTCCTTAAGAATTTTACTATTTTTTTCTCCGCGTCCGCGGACGAATAGGAAAGCGCCGAAAGTCTTTCGACCGCCGTTTTTATGACCTTGTCGGCGAGGTCGTCCCTCACCGAGCAGATAAGGGCGGCGTCGTCGGTGACGGTGCTCCCCGCCGTGCTCTTGGTATGCACCATCCCCCTCGCCTGAAGCTCGCCCACGGCGCGCTGGACGGTGTTGGGGTTGACCGAGGCCTCGGCCGCGAGGTCGCGGACACTCGGGAGCTCGCTCCCCGCGGGATAGGCTCCCGAAACTATACGCTCAATTATCTTATCGGCGATTTGAAGATATATCGGGCGCTCGTCGTTGAATATCCAATCCAAAAACGGACATCTCCTTTCTTGTTTGATTGTGCTAATACAATGATATAATATTTTTGCGGTCTTGTCAAGCGATTTTTTCAAATAATCCGCGTTTTTGCGGTTATTTATGCGGTTTGTTATCAATATGCACAAAAAAGGGGCCCTCCGATTGGCAAAAAAGTAGAAAATTGCGTCTTGATATATAATATACCCTATGATATACTTTAATTCAGTAAATCGGGAAAGGTGGTCTTAAGATGTATTCCAAGAAGATAACGGTCGAGCACCCCTACGGACTGCACGCCCGTCCCGCTACCTATTTCATACAGAAGGCCAATGAATTCAAATCGAATATCGACATTATGAGGGAAGGCCGCAGGGTAAACGCCAAAAGCCTTCTCGGCGTCCTTTCGCTCGGAGTCGTAAAGGGCATGGAGATCGTGATCGTAGCGAACGGTCCCGACGAGAACGAAGCGGTCGACGCTCTTTGCGAGCTTATAATGAATAACCTCGAAGCGAAATAACGGCAGTATATAAACGCCCGTATTCGCGGGCGTTTTCTTTTCGGAGGGCAAAGTGCTTACCATAATCACGGGCCACTACGGGAGCGGGAAGACGACACTTGCCGTCAATCTCGCCGTAAAAGCGGCGAAAGAGGGTAAAAAGACGGCCGTGGCCGACCTCGACATCGTAAACCCCTTTTTCAGGGCCGCCGATTCCCTGCCGCTTTTTAAGGAGCTTGGGATCGAGACCGTCATCCCTTACGGCGCGAACACCAATTTAGAGTCGGTCTATCTGCCGCCCGAGGTCGAAAAGCTGTTTTATGAAGAGGGCGAGCGGATACTCGACGTCGGCGGCGACGACGACGGCGCGATAGTTCTCGGTCGCTACGCCGACAAGATAAAGGCCGTCGGCTACGAGATGATCTGCACCGTCAGCCGCTATCGCCCGTTTACCAAAACGCCCGCCGAGGCGGCCGAAATGATAAAGGCCATCGAGACGGCGTCGGGACTTACCGTGACGGGTATAGCGAACACCTCGTCTCTCGGCGACGAGACCGATTTCGAGACCGTCGCGGCGTCGGTAAAGTATGCCGAAGAGACGGCGAAACTTTCGGGCAAGCCGCTTTTATATACGGCGGTCATGGAGCCGCTCTGGAGCGGTCTGACCGAAAAGCAAAAAGCGGACATCGGGGAGGCTTTCCCCGTGACGATATACACAAAAAGACTTTTCTGATACGGAGGAGTTAAAATGAATAAAGTGACCTTCAAAACGGAGCTTTGCAAGGGCTGCGGACTGTGCGTCGAAGCCTGTCCGAAGAAAATCGTGAAGCTTCAGGCCGACCGCCTTAACGCCAAGGGCTACAACGTCGCCGAGGTGTCGGAAGCCGATATGGCTCTCTGTCTCGGGTGCGCCATGTGCGCCAGGATGTGCCCCGACTGCGTCATAACGGTCGAGAAAAACTGAAAGGGTGAACGAAATGGCTGAAAAAGTACTTATGAAAGGCAACGAGGCGATAGCGGAAGCCGCCATAAGAGCGGGCTGCCGCCATTTCTTCGGCTACCCCATCACTCCCCAGACCGAGGTCTCGGCCTACATGGCCAAGAAGATGCCCAAGATAGGCGGCGTCTTTCTGCAGGCCGAAAGCGAGATAGCGGCGGCCAATATGGTCTTAGGCGCCGCGAGCGCAGGCGTAAGAGCCATGACCTCGTCTTCCTCGCCCGGTATCTCCTTAAAGCAGGAGGCCATTTCCTATATCATAGGCTCCGACCTCCCCTGCCTTATTCTCAACATACAGAGAGGCGGCCCGGGACTCGGCGGTATTCAGCCGTCGCAGTCCGACTATTTCCAGGCCACCCGCTCGCCCGGCCACGGCGACGGCCACATGCTCGTCTTCGCGCCCGCGTCGGTGCAGGAGATGGTGACGCTCGTCGGCGACGCCTTCGACCTTGCCGACAAATACCGTATGCCCGCCATGATACTCGGGGACGGCGCCCTCGGTCAGATGATGGAGCCCGTCGTATTCGAGGACAAAGAGGTAAAGGCCCCCGAAAAGCCGTGGGCGACAAACGGCCACGAAAACAAGAGACCGCATAACATCATAAACTCGCTTTACATCCAGCCCGACGAGCTTGAAAAGATAGTCAAAGAGCGTTTTGAAAAGTATGAAAAGATAAAGGCTACCGAGGCGAGAGCCGAAGAGTTTATGACCGACGACGCCGAGATCATAGTCGTAGCCTACGGCATAGCCGCGAGGGTCGCGAAAAGCGCAGTCCGAAACGCGAGAGCGGCGGGCATAAAGGCGGGACTTATCCGTCCCATCACCCTCTGGCCCTTCCCCGAGAAAGTGATTAAAGCAAGGGTCGGACAGGCAAAGGCGTTTCTCACCGTCGAGCTTTCGATGGGTCAGATGGTCGAGGACGTAAGGCTCGCGGTCGAATGCAAAAAGCCCGTCGAGTTCTTCGGGCGCACGGGCGGCATGGTGCCGACCACGGCCGAGGTCTACGGCGAGATAGTGAGACTTAACGGAGGTGCAAAATAATGGCTGTTGTCTTTAAGAAGCCGCACGCGCTTACCGACGTGCCGTTCCATTACTGCCCCGGCTGCACCCACGGCATAATCCACCGTCTGGTGGCCGAGGTCATAGACGAAATGGGTATCGAGGGCGAGACCGTCGGCGTTGCGCCCGTCGGATGCTCAGTTTTCGCTTACAACTACTTCGCCTGCGACGTCATCGAGGCGCCGCACGGCAGAGCGCCCGCCGTCGCGACGGGCGTCAAGAGAGCCCGTCCCGACCGCTTCGTCTTCACCTATCAGGGCGACGGCGACCTCGCGGCCATCGGCACCAACGAGACCGTTCACGCGGGGACAAGGGGCGAGAATATCACCATAATCTTCGTAAACAACGCCATTTACGGCATGACGGGCGGTCAGATGGCCCCCACCACCCTGCCCGGCCAGGTCACCCAGACCACCCCCTACGGCAGAGACGTCAAGATCGCGGGCTATCCGATAAGGATGTGCGAAATGCTTTCGACGCTCGACGGCGTGGCCTACGCCGAGAGAGTCGCCATCGACGGCGTCCCGGGCGTTATGAACGCCAAAAAGGCCATAAGAAAAGCATTTGAGACGCAGAAGGCCAAGAAGGGCCTTTCGATAGTCGAGGTGCTTTCGACCTGCCCGACCAACTGGGGCATGACTCCGAAGGACGCCATGGCGTGGCTTAAGGAAAATATGGAAAGCTACTATCCGCTCGGCTGCTACAAGGATAAGGAATGAGGTGCCTGATATGAGAACTACGCATACCTTTTTGCTTGCCGGTTTCGGCGGTCAGGGCATACTCTTTTTAGGCAAGGTTTTGGCCATAGCGGGACTTCTGGAGGACAAGGAGCTTTCGTGGCTCCCCTCCTACGGCCCCGAGATGAGAGGCGGCACCTGCAACTGCTCCGTCACCATCTCCGACGAGGAGATAGGCTCGCCGCAGGTTTTGACACCCTCCTGCCTCGTCGTTATGAATCAGCCTTCTTTCGACAAGTTCGACAAGTCGACCGAGGCGGGCGGCTTTACCTTCATCGACAGCTCGCTCGTATCTTCGAAGTCGGAGCGTAAAGACGTAAGCGTCTTTTATGTCCCCGCCACGACGCTCGCAAACGAAAACGGCCTTAAGGGTCTTGCCAATATCGTGATGCTCGGCAAGATTTGCCGCGAATACCCCTTCCTACCCAAAGAGACGGTGCTTGCCGCGCTCGAAAAGAACAACAAGAAACAAATCCCCGAGATAACCGAAAGGAATAACAAAGCCTTCGCCATAGGCTACGCCTACGAAGGCTGAACATCCGAAAGGAGCGGGAAAATGTCTGTAAAGAATATCGAGATAGCCGAGAGAATGAAGGCTATAAGAGAGCTCTCCGAGGTCACTCCCGAAGACCTCGCGGGACGAGTAGGTATGGCTCCCGACGAATATCTCGCCTATGAAAAAGGCGAAAAGGATATTCCGGTGAGCCTGCTTTACGACGTCTGCAACGAGCTCAAAATAACTATGACGGAGCTCCTTACGGGCGATACGCCTAAGCTCCACAACTTCTCGGTGGTCCGCAAAAGCCGCGGACTCGCCGTTGACAGGAACGACGCGTATATCTATCAGAACCTCGCGTTCCCCTTCGCCGACAGAAAGGTCGAGCCGCTTCTGGTGACCGTCCCCGCCGCGAGGCGAAAGGACGATTATCACTACAACGCCCACAACGGTCAGGAATATCACTACTGTCTCGAGGGGAGATACAAGATCTCCATCGACGGCAAGGAGATAGTGATGGGCGAGGGCGACAGCCTCTATTTCGACTCGGGCTATCCGCACGCCATGAAGGCCGCCGACGAAAACGACGCGAAAATACTGGTCATAGTAATCTGACGAAAAGGTTTACGGACAAATGAGACTTTTATCACGTTTCTGCCGCGAAAATTACCGCGACTATGACGATTTTTACAAAAACTTCAGGATAACCGCGCCCGAGGGCTTCAACTTCGCTTATGACGTCGTAGACGTCTACGCAAAGGAGGCGCCGTCGCAGCGCGCGCTCGTCTGGGCGAACGACAGGGGCGAAAGCCGCGTTTTCACCTTCGCCGACATCTCCCGCCTCTCGAAAAAGGCGGCTAACGCCTTCGAGGCGATGGGCGTCAAAAAGGGCGACCGCGTGCTCGTAATTCTCAAGAGGCGCTATCAGTATTGGTATATCATGCCCGCGCTCATAAGGCTCGGCGCCGTGGTCATTCCCGCCACTCACCTGCTCACGAAAAAGGACATCGTTTACAGAATAAACAGCTCGGGCGCCGTCGCGGCGGTCTACGCCGCCGACCCGCTTTTAGACGAGGCGTTTTCGGAGGCCGAAAAGGAGTTTTCGCACCCCGTCACAATAGCGACGGTCTCCCAAAAGGCCGAGGGCAGACTTGATTTTGACGCCGCGGTCGAGGCCGCGCCCGAAGAGTTTGAAAAGCGCGAAATAGACCCGCGCTCCGAAATGCTTATCTACTTCACGTCGGGCACGACGGGCATGCCCAAGATGGTCTCGCACGATTTTTACTATCCGTTGGGCCACATTTTAACGGCCTGCTTCTGGCAGAACCTAAAGGAGACCGACCTCCATTTCTCGCTTGCCGAGACGGGTTGGGCCAAATGCACCTGGGGCAAGATCTTCGGCCAGTGGATAGCGGGCGCGTCGGTCTTCGTCTACGATTACGACACGAGATTTCTGCCGCTCGACATGGCGCGGATGATAGAAAAATTCAAAATAACGACGTTTTGCGCGCCGCCGACGGTCTTCCGTTTTCTCATAAAAGAGGATCTGTCGGGCATCGACCTCTCGTCGCTCCGCGCGACCTACATAGCGGGCGAGCCGCTTAACGCCGAGGTTTTCAGGCGTTGGAAGGATATTACGGGGCTTGAACTCAGAGAAGGCTACGGCCAGACCGAGACGGCCGTCCTCGCGGCCACCTGGCCGTGGGTGACGCCGAAGCCGGGTTCGATAGGCAAGCCCTCGCCCCATTTCAACACCACTCTTCTGAACGAGAAGGACGACCCCTGTGAAGTCGGCGAAGAGGGCGAGATATGCGTCGATCTCACGAACGGTCACCCCTACGGACTTTTCAACCGCTACGACGGCGACGCCGAAAAGACCTCGTCGGTCATGTATGACAGCTACTACCACACGGGCGACGTGGCGTGGTTCGACGAGGAAGGCTATTTCTGGTTCGTCGGCCGCACCGACGACGTCATAAAATCGTCGGGCTACAGGATAGGGCCGTTCGAGGTCGAGTCGGCTCTGCTTGAACACCCCGCGGTGCTCGAGACGGCCATTACCGCCGTTCCCGACCCCGTGAGAGGGCAGATAGTCAAGGCGACGGTGGTGCTCGTCAAGGGCGTTACCCCCTCCGAGGAGCTTAAAAAGGAGCTTCAGGAGCACGTCAAGAAGACGACGGCGCCTTACAAATACCCGAGGATAGTCGAGTTCGTCGATGAGCTTCCCAAGACCATTTCGGGCAAGATAAAAAGGGCCGAGATCAGAAAAAGCGATAAGTAAAAGCATAATTAAAAACCTCCGCGGAAAGGCGGTGCGGACAAGGGATTATGCAGCCGCAAAGCGGATATTTTTGTGCGAATATATTGTCAAAGACGGCGGGCATACATCAGTATGCTCCGCCGCCTTTTTCGCATCTCGCGCAAAAATCTCTCGCTTGCGGTGCGTAGCAGTTTTACGCGAGTAATTTTTCGTTCAGACAAGGCAAAAGGGAGCGGCCATACTTGACGTATGGCCGCTTCTTTTTAACACAGTATGAACGGAAAAGGACCGCGTAAAACCTACACACTCCCTTATCCGCACCGCCTAAGCGGAGGTTTTTTCTTTTTGCTTATTTGTGTCTCTCGTCCATTTTCTCAAGTAAAAGCTTTATCTTCTCGTGCGGGTCTATGACCTTGCTGATGGAAAGGTCGTGGTTTAAGGAGGCTATGTAATAGGAAATGTATTTCGAGACGTCGACCTCGTGGAACCACTCCTTCGAGAGAAGCTCGGGGGCGCGGTAGGTGAGGTTGGTGGCGTAGACCGCCGAGAGCACGCCCTCCTCGTAGGCCTTGTCGAAGCGGTCGAAGCCGCCCGTGAAGAAGCCGTAGGTGACGTAGGCGTAAATGCGGTTGGCCTTGCGGTTTTTGAGCTCGTAGACGAGGTCCAGCATCGACTCGCCCGAGGAGATCATATCGTCGGCTATGAAGACGTCCTTCCCCTCGACCGAGTTGCCGAGGTATTCGTGGGCGACTATGGGGTTACGGCCGTTGACGACGCGGGAGTAGTCGCGCCTTTTATAGAACATACCGAGGTCGACGCCCAGCACCGAGGCGTAATACATATTGCGGTTTATGGCACCCTCGTCGGGGCTGACGACCATGAAATGCTCTTTATCGAACTCAACGTCGGGGACGGTGCGGAAGATGGTCTTTAAGGTCTGATAGACGGGCATGATGTTGTCGATGCCCATGAGCGGCACGGCGTTTACGACCTTCGGGTCGTGGGCGTCGACGGTGATGATGTTGGAAACGCCCATCGACTGAAGCTCCTGAAGCGCGACGGCGCAGTCAAGCGACTCCCTGTAATTTCTTCTGTGCTGACGTCCGCCGTAAAGGACGGGCATTATGACGTTTAAGCGGTGCGCCTTGCCCGAGACGGCCTGGATTATACGCTTGACGTCCTGATAGTGATCGTCGGGCGACATGTGGTTTTCGAGGCCGAACATCTTGTAGGTGCAGTTGTAGTTGGCGACGTCGACGAGGATGTAGAGGTCGAGACCTCTGACGGGCTGATGGATTATGCCCTTGGCGTCGCCCGACGAGAAGCGGGGGCAGTCGGCCTCGAGCAAGAAGGTGTCGACGGGGGTGCCCGACGCGGCGGCCCACGTCGTGAGGTAATGGTCGATGCGGGAGGCGAGGTCCTCGGTGCCGTTCATGGCGATTATTCCGAGAGGCGCCACGGCCGTTTCGGTGCCGAAGATCTTTTCACTTTCCTTGGGAGTCATTTTTTACCATCCTTTATATTAAGTTCGATTTTTGCCATTTGAAAGAGACGTTTTCGACCTTGCAGTCGGCCGCCGTCTCGAGTAAGACGTAGGCGGCGTATTCCTCGGGCGTCGTCACGCCCGCGGGGAGCGTGCCGGCCGACTTTTTGAGTTGATATTGGTCGGCGAAATAGTCCGAGGCGAGTTTCTCGTAGACGAAAACGTTTTTATAGTATCCCTTCGAAGACGCTCTGAGGGCGTTTTCCGATATATCCATGTCGTGCATTACGGCGGCGTAACCGACCGTTTTTGAGAGCGAGGCGTAGACGGTATTATAGTAGCTTTCGAGCTCGGTGAGATCGGCGTTTTTGCCGTATTCGCGGTCGACGCCGAAGTAAAGCGCTATGGCTTTGACCGTTTCGTATTTGCGGCAGGCGGCCGAAAAGCCGAAGAAGGCGTTGTAATCGGCCTCGAAATTCGAGACGCCGTTTATCACCGCGGCGTTTTTCTCCGAGACGACAACAGTGGCTTTTATATCCGCGACCTCTTTTACTGCCGCGGCGTTTTCGCCGTAGAGCGACGCGAATTTGTCGGCGGCGGCGACGGCGGCGGCGTAGCTCTTCAAAGACTTTCTGAAGGCGGCCCGGTCGGCGCCGAAGGCGTCGGCGACCTCTTTATAGTAGGGGGCGAAGGCGTCGCCCTCGAAATAAACGTTTTCCAGAGACCGCAAAGCGGTCGCGACGTCGCCTTCCGATATCTCCGCGCCCTGTTTTTCGAGATACGCGGCGCAGCGTAAGCCGTTTTCGACCGCGGCGCGCTTTTCGTAAAGGTCGAGGCGGCGGCCGAACTCTATGAAATCGGCGTATTCGCCGAGGTAAATCTTATTTCCCTTAAAGCTCGCTATCACGGTGTCGCCGCCGCAGGCGGCAAAGAGCGACAGCGAGAGGAAGAGGACGATCAAAAGGGCGAGGGCGGAGGTTTTTCGGTTTTGCATATCGCGTCCCGCCTTCAGTTAACGGGGTTTCCGTAAATATCTATCGGGACGAGAGGGTTGCCGTTTTCGTCCTCGGTCAGATAGTGCTTGAGCTGGGCGTCCGAAAGTCTGAAATAGCGCTGAAGGTCTTTAAGAGCGTAGCTTCTTCTGTCGTCGATACGGTATTTGAGGCTCTTTAAGTTGCTTTCCCAGGACGTTAAGGACCCGGGCGACGAGCGGTATTCGTTATTTATGCCCTTCCAGCGCTCGGCGTTTCTCGGGATCTCGTCCCTTATCTGCCCGGCGAGCATATCGACCATGGCGTCGCTTCTCTCCTTGCCGAAGACCACCGTCGCGACGTAGACGTAGCGGTGGATGAACAGATCCTTGAACTTACTGTTCTTGACGAGTCCGCACATCAGCCACGTCTCAAAGCCGTTGCCGACGCCGTGGCCGCCCGGGTCGAAGCAGAATCTCGCGACCATGTCGTAATGCTCGTCCTTATAGTTCGAGCCGAAGAGCGACCAGTCGAGGTCGAACAAAAACCACCGCCACTTGCCGTTTACGCGGTCGCGGTAATACTTGATGTTGCCCGAGTCGGTGTTGACGAGATAGCACTCGACGCACCACCAGTTTATGAGGCTGTCGATGTCGACCTGCGAGCAGACGTATTCGTAATTGGCCTCGACCGAGAGGTCGTGGGTGGTGACGTATTGCTTCAAAGCCCTGTAGGTGTCGGTCGTGCCGTGCAAAAGCGTCCAGTTTCCCTTCTGGATGTCGACGTTATCCTGCTCGATGCCGTAATGGTTATAAAGATAGTCGGCGTCGAAGCGTTCGCGGAGGTTATAAAATCCGTGATATTTGCCGTTTATATAGACGGCCACGGCCACGCCGTCCATGACGTCGAGGTCGAGGGGCGAATATTTTACGAGCTTCGCGAAGGCGAGGTCCATGAGCTTGGTGCGGGAGACGTCGGGATAGCCGCCCGTTCTAAGAACGAGGGCGTTATAGTTGGTGACGTCGTTCCCCGGGATAAACGGATAGTTTATCTCTCCAGTGCCGTATTTGTTCTTTAACTCGACCTTCAGGGATTTTTGCTCGGTTATAAGACTGTAATTTCCGAAAAGGCTTATTTCGGCGTCGAAATCGACCGAAAGCCTGTCTTTCGCGTAGTATTCTATCGTCGCGCCGAACTTGTAGTCGCGAAGGCCCTGCCTCAGTATATAGCTCATATACTGGCCGTGGGTGAAGCCGTCGTCGTTGCGGTGCTGGATCGAGAAGAGGCCGCCCGTGCCGTAGAGGTCGTCGGGGTCGCAGACTATCGACATGACCGCGATATTGTGCGGCTCGTCGGTGAAGAAGGTGCGGGCGACGTCGACCGAGACGAGTCTGCCCTCTTCAACCGCGACGGCGCGGATGGCGATGTTCTCCGTTATCTTTACGGGGCCGGTATATTCCTTCGACGAGGCGTTTGGCAGCGTGCCGTCGGTAGTGTAATATATCTTCGCGTTTTTGGCGGGCGAGGTTATCGCGATCTCCGTGCCGACCTCGACGTGTCCGCCGTTTATCGAAAACTCGGGAAGACGGCTGACTTGGGAAACGCCCTCGTATTTATTTTCGGCGCCTGGCGTCGCCTTTGTGAAGAAAAGCGCCTCGGGGTCGTCACCCTTGCGGCCGACGGTGAGGTAGTCGAACTGTCTGCCCGTATTGACGAAATCAACGACGGCTCCGCTTTGCTTCCCGACAAGGAAGAGCATATCGCCGGCCGAGTTGAGTCCGAGCGAAAGACCTATCTCTCCGCTCTTTTTATCGTAATAGTCGCTCTTAAGGCCAACGAAAATTATTTTATACTCTCCCGGAGCCATCGTATAGTCGGGAAGCTCCTTAAAACCCTTTGTAAGGGCGTTTTTGTCGCCGAGCAGATAGTCGGCGAGATTTATCTTTCCGTTCGTATTATTGTAAAGCTCCACCCAGTCGGCGGAGCGCTCGAAGGTGAAGCTTAAACCGTTTGCTTTTATATAAGACGCGTTGGTGAGCTGAAGGCCGGTGACGTTGGCCGTCGACACCTCGCTTATCGACAGCGGGGCGTTTTTGAGGCTCGAAGCGGCCGAGAGACTCTCGAACTCCTCCGAATCGTTTACCTTTCCGGGAGTGGGCAGGCTGTAAAACACCCATTTTTCGAAGTCGGAGACGCTTCTGCCGTAACTGTTGTTTTTCCTCATGCCGTCGGGTATCTCGGCCGTGTCGACGGCGGCGCCGTTTTTATAGAAGAGGTAAACGGCCTTTTCCTCGGCGCTTATCGAGAAATTGGCCTGATATTCGCCGTCCTCGGCGTTATAGGTGCCCTCGCCCGTAAGAAAGACGACGAGCAAGGCGCCGGGTTCGAGTTCGAGGCTCGGCAGACAGTATTTCAAGGGCTTTGCCGAATCGTCGGAGAGATAATAATCGGAGGCGTTTACTTTTTTATCGGACTTGTTTATTATCTCGACCCACTGCTCGTAGCTGCCCGTGAGGGTATAGAGGCTGTACGCGCCCCTCGGGGTTATCTCGTTTATGGCGAGGTCGAAGGAGGCGCTCGACGAGATCTCGCCTATCTCATACCAGCTGCCGCCGTTTTCGGCGCCCGGCGTCGGAGTCTGGAAGGTGACGAGCTTGCGGCCGTCCCCTGTTTCGACGACGCCGCTCGAAAGATTTTCGGTCTGCTTGCCGTATTCGATATCGGAAAGCACCTTGCCGCCCGCCGACGAGAATATTATCCTCTCGCCGCCCGCCGCGAGCGAGAAGTTGGTGTGAAGCTCGCCGTCAGCGTCCTTGTTCTTGCCCGACGCGAAGACGACTATATAGCCTCCCGCGGGCAAAACGGTCTCGGGGAAGGTCCACTTGGTCGGCTTTTTCTCGTCGTCGGTGAGAGTCGCGCCCGTGAGGACGTAGTCCCTGTCGGTGGCGTTGTGAATCTCTATCCAGTCGGAGTATTCGCCGTCGGCGTCCGTTACGGCGGAGCTGTTGGACGCCATAAACTCGCTTATATATATTTCTTTGTCTATCACGGCGCCCGAGGCGATCATCTCCGACTCCGTTCCGCAGGCGGAGGCTACGACGAGCATCGCCGCGGCGGCAAGCCCGGCGCAAACCCTCTTGGCCGTGTTTTTAAGCCTTGACATCCGGAAAAGTCACCGCCTTAATTTATCCGGCGTAGTCGCCGTTGAAGCTTACGAGCGCCGCGCTTCTCACGAAGGAGAATCTGTTCATGTCGTTGACTATCTTGGTCGAACCCGCGGGTATTCTTATCTCGACCGTCATATCGGCTCTGTCGGCCGAGACGGTCTTGGACTTCACGGAGTATTTCTTGCATCTCGCGGCGAGAAGCTGATTTATCTTTTCCTCGTCGTAATCGGGGTCGAGGTCGATAACGAGGACGTAGGCCTCGTATTTGGTCTTTATCTTCGAGAAGACTATGACGGCTATGGCTATGACCGCCGTGCCTATGACCGAGAGGCCGAAAAGTCCCGCGCCGTTCACAATGCCGACGGCGATCGCCCAGAAAATAAAGGCGATGTCGACGGGTTCTTTTATCGCCGAACGGAAACGGACTATCGAAAGGGCGCCGACCATACCTAAGGAGAGCATGACGTTAGACGAGACCGCCATGATGGCGAGCGTCGTGATAAGCGACATCATCACGAAGGAGAAGCCGAGGCTCTTGGAATAGAGGACGCCCGAGAAGGTGAATTTGTAGACGAAATAGATGAGTACGCCGAGTCCGAGCGACAGGATAAGTCCTATCGCGACCTGCCAGGGTTCGATGTTCTGGAAGTTTTCAAGAAAGCCCTTCTTGAAAACGTCGCCGAAAGAAAGCGCCATTACCATTTTAGTTTACCTCCGATTAAAGATATATTCTGCAAAAAGCGTATTTTGATGCCTGCGTCAGCTCTCTCGAGCCGCTCTGGACGAGCAGTTTTATGACGTCGGGGAGATATGCGTCGTATTTTACCTCTAAAATGCTCTTTCCGTTATCCAGAACGGGAACGGTCAGAAGGTCGGGATCGAACAGATCCTTCGAGTGAAGTCCCGTGCGGACGTTGCTGTCGATCGTCACGCGGACGTTGCCGTAGCGGTAAATATAAGGCTCGCGTGTGTATTCGACTATCGTCTTCGGCTTTATGCCCTTCACCCTCGACTGATAGAAAAGGTCTTTTAAAAGCGGCTCTTCCCGCTCTTTCAGCCACTCGACATCGCCCGCGATGAGCCTTTCGGCCTCTTCCCTCGTGAGCCGCTGCTCCTCCTTGCGGCACATGCCGTTTTTCTTGATCTTCTTTTCAAGGCGGATGAAGGAATCTTCGGCGTTATAGATGCGGATACGGAACTTTTCGCGGTATGAAACGCCGTCGAGCTTTTCGTAAAGCAGATCGTCGTCGATGTTGTCGTAGTAAAGGCTTCTGATGAAATATCGGCCGCCGCGCCCGACGTGGGGATCGCGCTCCATGACGAAACGGAGGCGGTTGCGAAGCGCCCATATATCGGAATTATTTATGATGTATTTCAGTTCGTGGCGGTATTCTTCCGCGTCGTTTTGCGCCAAGCTCTTCCACCTCACTTTATAGTGATTATTATACCATATCTACATTATAAATACAATAGCGGCGGCGCTAAAATATGCGCCGCCGCGTAAGTTTTCAGGTTGATTTCACTATATCGGCCACCGCCGTGAGAGCAAGTCCGCCGTCGACTATCGAAAGAAGGTAAACGGCGGCGAGAAAGATGCAGAATACCGCCGTCGCGGCGAGGACGAATAGAGGTATCATTATCGCCTTGCCTTTCTTTTCCGCCTTGGAACAGCGCTTTTTCATTAAAATCAGCATAAGGTGGTAAAGCACGCCGAAAGCCAAAGAAAGCCAGACGGCGATCACGATGTTCTTCTGCCCGAGGGCGTAGAGCGCTTCCCTTTTCGCGCCGTCGAAAAAGACGTAGCCGAACATAAAGGCAAGGAGCGGCAAAACCGCGAAGGCGAGCGAGTAGAGCGACATAAAGGTTATGCGGAGCATCACTTTTTTCTTCAAGGGGCCGAAGGCCATAAAGAGAACGAGGACTATCAGGACGAGGATTATCCCGAGGGTAAACCACATAATCGATTCGTTCAGTCCCGCTATGGTCGAAACGCCGTAGGTTATGCCCGTGACGACAAGTCCCGCGGTGATAATTCCCAAGAATATCGGCGGTATCGCGTCTCTGAGCTTCATACCGAGCATCGCGGCGACCAAAGAGCCCGTCACGCCGCCCGTCCCGGGGAGCGGGATGGCGACGAATATCCAGAGACCTACGAAACGGAACTTTTTGACCGTCTCGCTCTTTGCCTCGGTGCGGCGCTTGATCCAGCCGAAAAAGCGGGCGCAAAGCTTGCTTTTGCGGGAGAGGAAGTCGAAGACCTTGAGTCCGAAAAGAATTATAAACGGCACGGGGATAAGATTTCCTATAATTCCCGCTATCATGGCGGTCAGGGGGTCGAGCCCGAGCGCGACGCCGACGGGTATGGCTCCCCTGAGTTCCACCACGGGGATCATACCTATTAAAACCGTTATGAAAAAGACGGCGACGGGGTTGCCGCTGAGTCCTTCGAAGAGACCCGTGAGCCACTCGGTCAAAAATATTCCCTCCCTTTTGGCGTTACCCGATTATAATATCATATTACGGCGTGATTTGCAACGATTTTTCAGTTCTTTTTAACAAATAAAATCGTTATTATATCTTTACATATTATTCTAAAAGTGTTAAAATATTGTCAATGCGAAAAATTCCAATAAAACTACACGGAGGTTCAAACTATGGCAAGAAAAATGAAGACCATGGACGGCAACACCGCCGCCGCGCACGTAAGCTACGCCTTTACCGAAGTCGCGGCCATTTACCCCATCACGCCTTCCTCGGTCATGGCCGAGCTGACCGACAGCTGGTCGGCAAACGGTCAGAAAAACGTCTTCGGACAGGAAGTCAAAGTCGTTGAGATGCAGTCCGAAGCCGGCGCCGCGGGCGCCGTCCACGGCTCGCTGGCGGCGGGCGCCCTCACCACCACCTTCACCGCCTCGCAGGGCCTTCTCCTTATGATCCCCAATATGTATAAGATAGCGGGCGAGCTTCTCCCCGGCGTCATCCACTGCTCCGCGAGAGCGCTGGCGACCCACGCCCTCTCCATCTTCGGCGACCACTCCGACGTTATGGCCTGCCGCCAGACGGGCTTCGCTATGCTCGCCTCGTCCAACCCGCAGGAGGTCATGGACCTCGGCGCCGTCGCCCACCTCTCGGCCATCAAGGGCAGAGTCCCCTTCCTTCATTTCTTCGACGGCTTCCGCACCTCTCACGAGATACAGAAGATAGCCGTCTGGGATTACAAGGATCTCGCCGAAATGCTCGATTACGACGCGGTCGAGGCCTTCAGAAAGGCCGCCCTCAACCCCGAGCGCCCCGTCATGAAGGGCTCGGCTCAGAACCCCGACATCTTCTTCCAGGCGAGAGAGGCCTCCAACAAATACTATAACGAACTGCCCGCCGTCGTAGAGGAGTATATGGGCAAGGTCAACGCCAAACTCGGCACCGACTACAAGCTCTTCAACTACTACGGCGCGCCCGACGCCGAAAAGGTCATAGTCGCCATGGGCTCCGTCTGCGACACCGCCGAAGAGACCATCGACTATATGCTGGGGAAGGGCGAAAAGGTCGGTCTTGTCAAAGTAAGACTTTACCGCCCCTTCGTCACCTCCAAGTTCGTCGCGGCCATTCCCAAGACCGTCAAGAAGATAGCCGTCCTCGACCGCTGCAAGGAGCCCGGCTCCATCGGCGAGCCCCTTTACCTCGACGTCGTCGCCGCCCTGCAGCGTGAGAACGTCAAGGTCGACTGCGTGGTCGGCGGCCGCTACGGCCTCGGCTCGAAGGACACCACCCCCGCCTGCGTCCTCGCCGTTTACGACAATCTCGACGCGAAGGCCCCCAAGAACGGCTTTACCGTCGGCATAGTCGACGACGTCACCGACACCTCGCTCCCGATGAAGAGAAATCCCGATACGGCGCCCGAGGGCACCATATCCTGCAAGTTCTGGGGTCTCGGCGGCGACGGCACCGTCGGCGCCAACAAGAACTCCATA
>JAEEIO010000196.1 GCA_016281405.1 Clostridiales bacterium
AGTCCGATATTACGCCGACTATCAGAAGGCCACCGTCACCGCTCTCTCCACGGGCGCCGAAAAGCCGACGGGTATGGAGCGCTCCAACGTCCTTAAGTTCTTCTTCGAGGACGGCTCCGCCGTCTGCGTAAGACCCTCGGGAACCGAGCCGAAGGTCAAGATCTATTACCTCATGCGCGGCGAAAGCGAGGAAGACTGCCGAAATAAAGCCGCCGCGGTGAAAAAAGATATTTCGGCGCTCATTTAACGCTTGCCGCGCCGTATATAATATGTTATTATAATAGCGCCTACAGTCGCAGGAGAGTTAATAATGAGTAAACAATCTATGGAAAAAGGCACTGCTTTTGCTTACGAGTGTAAGTTTGAAATTTATGACAAAAATACAAAAATAAAAAAGAATAAAGATGGTACTATATCTTTAATACCGCCTAAGAAAAAGCCCAAAAAGTGAGGCATAAAGTATGTTCGGAGCAATCTGGAATAAGATAAAGGAGATTATCAGAAAAAGGTTGCCCCAAAAAACTGTTGAGTATGTATTATAAATGCCGCGAAAGCGGCAATATCCGCCGTTAGCCCAGCTGGATAGAGCATTGGATTCCGATTCCAAAGGTCGGGGGTTCGAATCCCTTACGGCGGGCCATGACAAAATATCCGCCCCCTCGTGGGGCGGATATTTTGTCGTCCCGCCGAGGGATTCGAAGGCCGAGGGTAGTGAATGACGCGCCGGTGGCGCGTCAGAGCCCGAGGTGGCCGAGCGCGTGTTCGCGCGAGCAGAATCCCTTACGCCCTCGTCGGCGCAAAGTCCGCTATGCTTCGGCGCGTTTTTTTACAAAAACACTCCGTCCGCCCGCTCCCTTGCGCCTCCTCTCCCCAAAAAGCCTCGGCGGAGGGCCTCGCCTTTTCGGGGACCCCCTACTCCTCTCTTGACAATTTCCCATTAAAAATGTAAAATTACATTATTACAAAAGCGTTTCAAGGTGATAGCATGCAAAAATCCGAAATAATTCGCAAAACCGAAGAGTTTTTGAATAACAAGTTCGCAGGGGGCGCGTTTCTTGCCGCCCATCCCGAGGAAAAGGCCTATCGCCTCGAGCACTCTTACCGCGTGGCGAATATAGGACGCGAGATAGCGGCGCGTGAGGGCTTTGACGTCACCGAAACCGTCGTAGCCTGTCTGCTCCACGACGTCTCCTACTGCGAGGACTTCGGCGAAGACGGCTGGCGCGACCACGGACGCCGCTCTGCCGCCATCGCCCGACCCTTCCTCGAAAGCCTCGGGCTTCCTGAAGACCGCGTCGACGATATTTGCTACGGCATCGCCATACACGTCGACGACAAGGCCGACTTCGACGGCGTTCGCACGCCCTTCGCCCTCACCGTCGGCGACGCCGACAATATCGACCGCTTCGACGTCTACCGCGTCCACGAGACGCTTTCGCACGACCGATTTTCAGAAAAAAACCTTTCCGAAAAGACCGAATACGTCGAAAAGCGCCTAAAGCGCTTGAAGGAGCTTTTGAATATGCCGCTTGCCACAGGGACGGCCGAAAAAATGTGGCGCGACCGCCTTTCGTTTTACATAGAGTTTTTAGGACGGCTTAAAAGCCAGCTCGATAACAGCGACGGCGTAAAGGGGAAAACGTCCCCATGAAAAAAGCGCTTTTATGGCTCAAAAAAGAGCCGATGTTAATACTTTCCGTCGCGGCGGCCGTCGCGGGTCTCATCATCACCCCGCCGACGGCTGATACCCTGTCGGCCATCGACTGGCGCACCCTCGGCACCCTTCTTATGATGCTCTGCGTGCTCGAGGGCTTCAAAAAAGAGAGGATTTTCGAGCCGCTCGCGAGGCTTGCCTCGAAAATCGGCGGCATGGTCGCCCTCTCGCTTTTCCTCGTCTTCGGCGTCTTTTTCGCATCAATGTTCGTCACCAACGACGTCTCGCTCCTCATCTTCGTGCCTCTCACGATACTCCTTTTCCGCGGCGCCGGCAAGGAGCGCTACATCCTCCCCGTAATCTCGATGGAAAACATCGCCGCCATCCGCGGCTCGCTGCTTTTGCCCTTCGGCAGCCCGCAAAACCTCTTTCTTTTCGGGCAGGCGGACGTGAGCGTGTGGACGTTTATCCTCCATATGCTGCCGCTTTGCGTTTCGTCGGGACTTCTTTTGGTCTGCTTCATCCTCTTTTTATACCGTAAGGATTTGAAGGAAAAGGCCGTCCCCGTCAAAAAGACGGAGGATGAGCCCGAAAAATGGAAGCTCACCCCCCGCCGCATAGTCTATCTTGCGCTGTTCGCGGTAATTCTTACCGTCATAGTCACCCGCACGGCGCTTTGGCCGTGGGCGCTTGCCCTCGTGCTCGTCGCCGTCGTAGTGACCGATTTTAAGATATTCGCGCGCGTCGACTACGTCTTGCTCGTCACCTTCCTTTGCTTTTTCGTCTTTTCCTCGTCCATCGCGTCAAACCCCGCCATAGCGGGATTTTTGGGAAAAACCGTCGCGGGAAACGAATACTGGTGGGCGATAGGCCTCAGTCAGATAATATCCAACGTCCCCGCGAGCATAGTGCTTTACCCCTTTACCGAAAACTTCGCGGGACTCATCTACGGCGCCGATACGGCGGGACTCGTCTCGATAATCGGCTCGCTCGCCTCGGTGATAAACTACCGCCTTTACGTCCGCGAATACCCGGGCAGGGGAGGTAAGTTCATAAAGACCTTCACCCTCGTAAGCTGGGCTTTTTTCGCCATAGTCGTCATCCCCGGCTTTCTGCTCTCTTTCTGGAATTTCTTTTCGTAATAAAAAACCGTCCCTCAAGGGACGGTTTTTTATTTCTCGTAAAAGGTTATATGCTCGTAAAAGTCGGTTTTTATCTCGTCGGGGCCGACGGTCGTCCGATATAGTCCGTAATATCGCGGACCGTATTCGGGAAAGTCGCGCGAGTCGGTTATCGGCGCCTCGGCGGTGCCGAGCAGCCACTCGGTGTAGCGGGTGCCCTGCTGGGAAACATGAAAACGGAAGGCGTTTTGCGAAACCTGGTAGGCCGTGAGGCCGCCGTAGTATTCGAGCGGGACGTCTATCTCAAAGTCTATGGTGTTTTGCCCGAAGAGGTGGACGTAGGCCTTCGGCACGTTCCACACTCCGTATTTTTCGGCCGAGGCGGGGTAGACGGCGGGGTCGGCCGAGACCCCCAGGGCGTCCCTTGCCGAATGGGAGTCGAGCATGTGGGCGCCGTGGCCGTATTCGCCGTCGATATCGTGGATAAGCACTATCTGCGGCTTGTATTTTCTGTAAAGCTCGACCTGGCTTTCGACCATGCCGTCGAAGGTGAAGCCGAGCTCGCCCCATTTTTTGAGACCCTTGGCCTCGTTCTTCATAGGGAGGTCGGGGAGGTACCCTATGACGGGGTAGCGGCGAAGCCCCGTCGCCCATAGGCCGTTAAGAAGCTCGTGGCGGCGGACGTGATTGTCGACGTGGTCGGTGAAATAGCAGACCTGAACCTCGGCGCCCCTCGCGAGGGCGTCGGGGATGGCGCCCGCAAAAAAGATGTGCTCATCGTCGGCGTGGCAGGAAAGGAGCATGACGTCGGCAAGCCCCTCGGCGGGACGCCACACCTGCACGAAATCGGGGAGGTTTTTACCCGTCGAGAGAATACAGACGTCGGTCACCGAGACGGCGCCCGCGAATTCGAGCGTCAGCTCGAGACTGCCGACGGGCGCGGGCTGGTATTCGTGGAAAAAGCCGTATTTTCCGCAGGAAAAAGAGACCTCACCCGAGCGCAAAGTCCACTCGGGAGGGGTCTCGTCGAATTTAAGATATACGCCGCCTATCGGACGGTCGGATTTTACGGTTATCACGCCGCTTCCGACGAAGGCAAACGTTGCGTCGTCGCCGTCGAGAGCTTCGGCGGGAAGGGGAGCGCCGCCCGCGGTTATTCGGCACGCGCCGGTTATGACCTCGGCGTCCTCGGAAAGGGGCGGGGTTGAGGGGAGATCCGGCTCCTCGGGCTCTTTCGCGCAGGCCGAGAGCAAAAACAAAACGAGCAAAAGCGGTAAAAGTTTTTTCATTTTATCTCGCGGCTTTTATGGCCGCCTTGTCGGCGTACATCTTGCCGTCGGCCTCTTCAAAGAGGGCTGAGACGTCTGCCGCGCGGAGGCTTTCGGCGTAGGCGTAGCCGACGGCGACGCTTATGCCGTAGTGCTTTTGCGCCGCGCGGAAATCGGCGATAAGCTCTTCGACCTTGCCCTCGGTGACGTTAAGGAGGCAGGAGCTGAACTCGTCGCCGCCGATACGGAAGCAGTTTTTGCCCGTGCCGTTCCCGAAGGTGGCAATTATGCAGTCGGCGACGTTTCGGAGCATTTCGTCCCCCTTGGCGTGACCCGACGTGTCGTTCATGATCTTTAAGCCGTTGACGTCGAACGAGACGACGGCGATGGGGCAGTCCTCCCAGTTGTTGAGGCTCTCGAAGAAATAGTTTTGCGCGAGGCGGTTGGGAAGACCCGTGAGGGCGTCGGTCTCGGCGGTGTGGCGAAGCTCCTCCTCGAGATTTTTCTGTTTGTCGCGGAGATTATTGTAGCTTTGCGAAAGACGCCTTAGCTCCGAAAGGGCGTTTTTCGACTCCATCTGTTCGTCGTCGCTCACCTGGTCGGCGTAGCGCATGACGGGCAGGACGAGCGTCCTGAAGACGAGGTAGAAGACGAAAATTAGCGCGATGACGAGCACGATGGAAAAGACTATCTGAAGCGAAGTGTAGAGCGTCGCCCTGCCCGAGAGCGCGGCGTGCTCGTTTCGCGTCGCCGAAAGGAGATTTCCGAGGGCGTTTCCGACGTTGGACGTTATTTCGACTTTCTCCTGATGATAGGTCTCTCCCGTGACGAGCTTTAACGAGAGCAAAAGCTTTTCGCTGTTCGTAAGCGCCTCGTCCTCGGCCGAGAGGGAATAGGACGCCACTTCGGGATATGCCGAAACGTCGGCGCCGTCGGCTTCGGCGCGGAGCTTCATGGCGCGGTATTCGAGAAGCATAAGGTGCCTCGACTGCTCGAGCGCCTTTTCGAGATAGAACATAAGCTCGGTGTCGTCTATGTCGTGCGAGCGCAAAAGCTCGACCGCTTTTTCTCTGTTTTTATCCTCGTTGGCCTCCTTGAAATAGCCGTCGAGGTATTCCGTTTCGCCCGTCGAGACGTAGAGGCGGACGTCGGCGGTGAGTGTGTCCGACCCCTTTTGCATCATCTGCGAAATATCCGAATAGGAGATATACTTTTCGGTCGCCTCGGCCATTTTGCGGCCTATCGAGTCGACTAAAAAAGTGAATATGAGAATAACCGCGTAGAGCGCGGCTATAACGATTATCGAGGGAACGAGAAGGCCTTTCGTCGAAAGACCCCTGCCTTTTCGCATCGAAAAAGGACCTCCGTCAAAAAGATATCGACTATTATAAACTATTA
>JAEEIO010000197.1 GCA_016281405.1 Clostridiales bacterium
ACGTGATAGGCATTTTCCCCTCGGGCACCCGCGCCTTCAAAAACCCCGACGCCAAATATCACGACGGCGCCGCCGTTTTCGCCGAAAAGACGGGCGCGCTCGTCGTCCCGATACATATCGCTTCAAAAAACGGCCGCGTCCGCCCCTTCCGCCGCTCAACAGTCACCGTAGGCGAGGCCTTCCCGATAGAAAAAGGGACCGACCGCGCCGAAGGCACCGCAATGATAATGAAAGCCGTAACGGCGCTCGGTGAAGAGAAATGAAGATAGAAGTTGCACAGTCCGCGGGCTTTTGCTTCGGCGTCGACCGCGCCGTCTCCGAACTTTACAAGCTCATCGAAAGCGGAGAAAAGCGGCAGATATGCACCGTCGGTCCCATAATCCATAACCCGACGATAATAAAAGACCTTGAGAGCAAAGGTGTCCGCGCCTACAACCGCGAGGAGCTCCCCGACGGATGCTTTGCCGTCATCCGCACTCACGGCGTGACGGCCGACACCGCCGATTATCTCGCCTCACGCGGCATAGAGTTTGCCGACTACACCTGTCCCTTCGTCAAAAAGATTCAGCAGATAGCAGCCGAAAAGACCGACCCCGAGACCGTCTTCCTGATAGCGGGCGACCTCGCCCACCCCGAGGTGGAGGGAATAGTCAGCTACGCCAAAGGCCCCTTTCACGCCTTCAAAACACTTGACGAGCTTAAAAAACTTGTCGACGGGAAGCCCGAACTCCTTCAAAAAAAGGCCGTTATGGCTGCTCAGACCACCTTTGACGTAAAAGAATGGAGAAAAATTACCGAATTTTCAAAAAATATCTTTATTTTTTTAACAATATATGATACAATATGCTTTACAACGGAAAAGAGACAGCGCGAAGCCGAACGCCTCGCCGCCGAATGCGACGCCGTAATAGTCATAGGCGGAAAGGGAAGCTCCAACACCGCCGCCCTTTGCGAGACGGCGAAAAGGCTTTGCCCCGAAACTTATCTCGTTGAAAATATCGGCGATTTGCCGAAAAATATTTTAAAGAAAGCGAAAAAGGTCGGTGTTACCGCGGGAGCGTCCACGCCGCGCGGTATCATCAGAGAGGTTGTGGAAGAGATGTCAGCATTGAACGAAGAAAACTTTAACGATGTCAGCTTTGAGGAGGGCGTTCTCGCTACGCTGAAGCCCGTCGCCAACGGCGACAGGGTAAATGCCACCGTGATCGCGGTAGCCCCCGGCGAACTCCAGCTCGATATCGGCACGAAGCACACCGGTTACATGACTGCTTCGGAGTATTCGGCGCTTCCCGTAGGCGATCTTACCAAGGTCGTCAAGGTGGGCGACGAAATGGAGGTGCAGGTCGTTCGTGTCAATGACGTCGAAGGCACCGTCGCGCTTTCCAGAAAACGCGTGGAATACGATAATTTCAAGAGAGAACTCGACGAGGCGGAAAAAACGGGCGCCGTGCTTCAGGGCAAGGTCACCGAGATAATAAACACCGCCGGCGTCATAGTGAACTACAAGGGTCAGACCGTCTTCGTGCCCGCGGCTCACACGGGCATTCCGAAGGAAGGCGACCTTTCCGTCCTCGACGGCAAAGAGGTCAACTTCAAGGTCATCGGCATCAGATTTGAACGCCATCGCCGCAAGGTCGTCGGCTCCATCAAATTCGCCGAGAGAGATACCCGCACCGAAAAACTCGATAAGATATTCTCCGAGATAGAAGTCGGCAAGGAATACGTCGGCAAGGTCAAGTCGCTCACCAGCTTCGGCGCTTTCGTCGATATCGGCGGCGTCGACGGCCTCGTCCATATATCCGAACTCTCGTGGAGAAAGATTCATCATCCCTCCGAGGTCGTCTCGGTCGGCGACGAGATAAAAGTCTACGTCAAGGACTTCAACACCGAGACCCATAAGATCTCGCTCGGCTACCGCCGTCCCGAGGACAATATGTTCCTCAAATTCGCCGCCGAACATCAGGTGGGCGACGTTATCGAGGTCAAAATTGTAAAGATCATGTCCTACGCCGCTTTCGCCGAGATCATCCCCGGCGTCGACGGTTACATCCATATCTCGCAGATAGCCGATTGCCGCGTTGAAAAGATCTCCGACCATTTGAAGGTCGGCGACGTCGTCAAGGCCAAGATTATCGACATAAACAACGAGAAATTCAGAGCCACCCTTTCGATAAGAGCCCTTATCGAAAAGAAACCCGAGGATGAGCCCGCCGCCGAGGCAGCTCCCGCCGAAGAGGCTCCCGCCGCCGAACCCGCTACCGCAGAGGAAGCGCCCGCGGCCGAAGCTACCGCCGAGGCTCCCGCCGCCGAGACCCCCGCGGCAGAATAAAAAACAAAAACCTCTCCCGCGAGGGAGAGGTTTTTTAACTCAAACCCCGCCCGCCGCTTATAATGATAGTGCGGACCCGTTCCGCGATCAGATGAAACGGAGGAAAGCGGCGTGAAATTCGGATTGGCGCTGCTTCGTCCGGATGGCGGCGGCGCCGAATTCGGCGTCGTTTCCGCGCTTTCCGCTTTAGGCGTTAAAACGGGCTGTATTTTCGGCGCCGGCATTTGCGCCGTAACGGCCCTGCTCGCGGCCTCTTGCGCCGACCCCGAAAGGATGTCGTCGGCGGTCGACGCCGCTTCGTCGGGCGGAATGCTCGGTTTACTTTTTCGCCGAAAGCAAAAAGCCCGCCGCGAAATAATAAAAGAGCTTGAACGCCTCCGCGTCAAAAAGCTCTCGGACGCATCCGTCCCCGTATATATGATGCTGTCCGACCGTGACGAAACAGCGACCCTGCTTACATCGGAGAGATCGTTCATCGCGGGCCCCCGCGTCAGAAAACGCGAGCTGTCCGCGGTAGGCGCAGTCGATCTCGTTTTGCAAAACGGAAAAAAGCCGTCGCCCGCTTCGGCGTTATTCAGAACGGCGCTTTTTTCTTCGGATATAAACGCCGTAATATCGGTAAGCGGCCCCGAAACGCCTTTCGGCGTCGCCGATTACGGTTACAATATCTCGCTTCGGAAAAACGCCTCCTTTGAAAGCGCCTTCGACGGCGTAATGCAAAGAAGCGACGAAATATTAACTGCGATATTTCTGAAAATGAGGGATTAGAAAATGGAAAGATGCGGCAACATCACCGCGATTGACGGAAAAAAGGCCACCGTCCGCGTCAAAATGGCAAACTCCTGCAGCTCCTCCTGCGAATATTACGGCATCTGCAAAAAGCACGAGGAAGATATAATCGCCGAAAACAAAATAGGCGCCGCCGTGGGCGACCGCGTTCGCGTCGAATACGAAAACGGACCCTTTTTGCTTTTCGCCTTTATAACCTTTATTCTTCCGCTTATCCTTTGTCTCGGACTTGCCGCCGCGGCGTGGTATATCTTCTTTAACGCCGTCGCCGCGGTAGTCGCGGGAGCCGTCGGCCTCGGCCTTTCGGTCGCCGTGATTTTCATCACCAACGCCCGCATAAAAAAACGCGAAAAAACCGCCGTGATAACGGCAAAAGAAGAGTAAAAAAAGAAAAGCGCCCGCCTTGTCACGGGCGCTTTATATTTAGATATATACAGTTTTTTCATTATTTTTATTTAACTGAAACTATTGCAAATACTGCAAAACAGTACTATAATAGTATACGTAGACCTATTACTCTACAGAAAGGAAAATAGCACATGAAAAAGGTTTTCTCCATCCTGCTTACCGTCGTCATGCTTTTGGGCCTCGTTTCCGTGCTCGCCGGCTGCGGCGAGGATGATAACGTCGTCTCCGAGATAGTCGACGGCAAGTTCGATCCCCCCATCAGGATCACCTGGGCATACCCCTACATCGGTTCGGGTCAGGAGACCGTCGACGCTCACCGCGACAAGGACGGCAACCCCGACTGGACTAACGCCGACACCTCGTGGACCCGTCTCGCGAGGGAAGAATACGGTATCAAAATGAATCTCGAGTGGGAAATCAACGAAGCCGGCGCCTTTATGGAAAGGCTCAACAATCAGATTTTCCTCGGCGAGATCCCCGATTTCGTAAACGTCCTCTTCGGCGACATCGCCACCGACTACATCAAAAAGCTTTATTCTCAGGATCTCATCGCCCCCATCGACGAGCAGATCGAGCAGTATGCCTGCAAGCTCTATAAAGACACCATCAACTACGTCGGCAAGCAGGTCTTCTATTCGGCCACCTATGATGGCAAGATTTACGCCCTTCCGCACATAGTCGTCGGCAACTCGATGAACGTCGTTTACTGGATAAGAAGCGACTGGCTCGATAACGTCGGCAAGAAGGTCCCCACCAACTACGCCGAATTCATCGACGTCATCAAGGCCTTCTCCAATCAGGACCCCGACATGAACAACACCAAGGACACCTACGGCCTTGTTATCAACCTCTCCGACGGCGCCGCAAACTCCAACCTCTTCTTCAACATGTGGGACGCCTATCCCGGCTTCTGGGTTCTTAACGAGTCCACCGGCAAGCTTGAATTCGGCTCCATCCAGCCTGAAATGAAGACCGCTCTTGCCGAACTCCGCGACCTCTACGCCTCCGGCTGCATCTACTCCCTCGACGAGGACGCTCTCGCCATCACCGGCGGCTGCTACCTCGGCGTCACAAGCGGTAAAGCCGGCGTTATTGAAGCCACCACCAACTACGTCAACGTCTTCAAGGACCTCAAGAGAGGCAACCCCGACGTCGACTTCATCCCCGTCAATCTCTTCTCCGCCACCGGCAACGAACTGAAGGCCTCCGCCTCCACCAACACCTTCCGTCAGTATGTCGTCAGCAAGAAGTGCAAATATCCCGCCGTCTCCGTCATCCTCATGAATATGTATTGCGACATAGCCTACAGAGCCGAAGACGAAATGGATATTCAGGAAGAATATTGCTACAGCGCCGACGGCACCAAGCACTACTATAACATCTCCCCCTGCATCACGCAGTATTACGTCGAGGGCGACTCCATAGCCGCGCGCATAGCCGACGCCCTTGAGACCGGCAACACCTCGGGACTCAAGCAGGGCCAGGATCTCCAGGTCTACAACAACGTCAAGAACTATCTCGAGACCGGCAACCTCGATAACTGGTATTGGGAGAGAATGTATGGCATAGGCGGCGCCAACCTGCTCGTTGCGAACAACGGCGTCGAATACGTCAGAACTCTTTATCAGGGCGCCTCTACCGACGGTATGATTGAGTTCGGCGGAACCTTGAACGGACTCGTCACCCAGACCTTCTACGATATCGTCAGCGGCGTGGCCGAGATTGACACCTTCGACACCATGGTCGAACAGTGGTACGATCAGGGCGGCCGTCAGATAACCGACGAAGTCAACGAATGGTACAGCGCCATGACCGGCAACAACTGATCGGTTTATTCAAATCAGAAAAACGCCTCCGCATATGCGGAGGCGTTTTTACTATAAAAACTGCTTATTTGAGCGCTTCGGCAACCGCGACGGCGCAGGCGACGGTGGCGCCGACCATCGGGTTGTTGCCCATGCCGATAAGCCCCATCATCTCGACGTGGGCGGGAACGGACGAAGAGCCCGCGAACTGGGCGTCGCCGTGCATTCTGCCCATCGAGTCGGTAAGACCGTAGGAGGCGGGGCCCGCCGCGACGTTGTCGGGATGGAGGGTGCGGCCCGTACCGCCGCCCGACGCGACCGAGAAATACTTCTTGCCGTTTTCGATGGCCCATTTCTTGTAGGTGCCCGCGACAAGATGCTGGAATCTGGTCGGGTTGGTCGAGTTGCCCGTAATGGAGACGTCGACCTGCTCAAGCTGCATTATGGCGACGCCTTCAAGCACGTCGTTGGCGCCGTAGCAAAGCACCTTGGCCTTGTCGCCGTCGGAGTAGGGATGTTTGTCAAGCACCTTTAGGGTGTTGGTCTGGAAATCGTATTCGGTCTTGACGTAGGTGAAGCCGTTTATTCTCGAAATTATGTAGGCGGCGTCCTTGCCGAGACCGTTGAGTATTACCTTGAGGGGTTCTTTTCTCACTTTGTTGGCCGTTCTCGCGATGCCTATCGCGCCTTCGGCCGCCGCGAACGACTCGTGACCCGCCAAGAAGCAGAAGCACTTGGTCTCTTCGCGAAGGAGCATCGCGCCGAGGTTGCCGTGTCCGAGGCCGACCTTACGGCTTTCGGCGACGGAGCCGGGCACGCAAAAGGCCTGAAGACCGATGCCTATGGCCTCGGCGGCTTCGGCGGCGCTTTTAACGCCCTTCTTGATGGCGATGGCCGAGCCGAGCGTGTAGGCCCAGACGGCGTTCTCGAAAGCTATGGGCTGAACGCCCTTGACTATGGAGTCGACGTTTATGTTTTTGGAAAGACAGAGGTCGCGGGCGTCCTCGAGGCTTTTGAAGCCGTATTCCGAAAGCGCCTTTTCAATTCCGGCCGTTCTTCTTTCTTTTCCTTCAAAATTAGCCATTTTTGTCCCTCCTTATTCCTTCCTCGGGTCGATGTATTTGGCGGCGCCGTCGAAACGACCGTAGGTGCCGACGTTCTTTTCGAACGCTTCGTTCGGGGTCGAGCCCTTCTTTATGGCGTCCATCATCTTACCGAGATTTACGAACTGATAGCCTATGACCTCGTCGTTTTCGTCGAGGGCGAGCTTAAGGATGTAGCCTTCGGCCATTTCAAGGTATCTCACGCCCTTTTCCTTGGTGCCGAACATGGTGCCTATCTGCGAGCGTAAACCTTTGCCGAGGTCCTCGAGGCTCGCGCCGACGGGCAGACCGTTTTCGGAAAAAGCGGTCTGGGTTCTGCCGTATACGAGCTGGAGGAATATCTCTCTCATCGCGACGTTTATGGCGTCGCAGACGAGGTCGGTATTGAGGGCTTCGAGAATGGTCTTGCCCTGCAGGATCTCGCAGGCCATCGCGGCCGAGTGAGTCATGCCCGAGCAGCCGAGAGTCTCGATGAGCGCCTCTTCGATGATACCGTTTTTGACGTTAAGGGTCAGCTTGCAGCCGCCCTGCTGGGGGGCGCACCAGCCTATGCCGTGCGAAAGACCCGAGATGTCTTTGATCTCGTAAGCCTTTACCCATCTGCCTTCTTCGGGTATGGGCGCGGGGCCGTGCTTGGGCCCTTTTGCGACACAGCACATATTTTCTACTTCATGTGTGCAATTCATAATTTGTCTCCTTTGCAAGATTTAATATATTATACCAATTTTCCGTTTCTTTTTCAAGTGTAAAATATATATAAAAGACCTAATTGTTTTGCGGCAAAATATCTATTGTATTTTTTATTAAATGATGTTATAATTATAAAACATCCTTTATAAAGGGGGATTTTCCGTGCTTTCAATGGGTATCGACATCGGCGGCAGCACCACCAAGATAGTCGGCATGGATGAAAACCGCAAAATAACAGACCTCTTCAAGGTTACGGCCATAGACGCCGTCACCTCTGCTTACGGCGCCTTCGGCAAATTCATAAATAAAAACGGCGTCAAGCTTTCCGACATCAAAAACGTTTACGTCACCGGCGTCGGCTCCGCCTTCCTCGGTAACGACATATACGGCATCAAACTCGTCAAGACCGATGAATTCCAGTGCATCGGCGAGGGCGGCCTCTATCTCACGGGACTTTCCGAAGCGATAGTCGTAAGCCTCGGCACAGGCACCGCCATTGTCCGCGCCAAAGACGGCAAAAACGAGTACCTCGGCGGCACGGGCGTCGGCGGAGGCACGCTTTTAGGCCTTTCGGGACTTATGCTCAACGTCCGTAACGTCGAGAGCATAAGCGAGCTTGCCGCAAACGGCGACCTCTCGAAAGTCGACCTTTCGATAGGCGACATTTCAAAGAATAATATCAGCATCTTGAAACCCCATGCCACCGCCGCCAACTTCGGCAAGGTCTCCGACCTCGCGACCAAGTCCGATATTGCCCTCGGCATCCTTAACCTTGTCATCCAGACCGCTGGCATGATGGCGATTTTCGCCGCCCGTCCCGCGGGCATAAACGATATAATCTTGACCGGCAACCTGACTCAGATATCGCAGATACACCCGATAAAAGACGACCTCGCGTCGATGTTCGGCATCCGCTTCAGCGTGCCCGACAACGCGCAGTTCGCCACCGCCATTGGCGCGGCACTTAACGCCGTGGGAGAAAAATAAAATGAGATTTACCAAGATGCAGGGCATCGGAAACGACTATATCTATTTCAACGAGTTCGAGGAAAAGATTTCCGACCCCTTTACGCTCTCCAAAGTCGTCTCCGCCCGCCGCTTTTCTATAGGCGGCGACGGAATAGTTCTGATAGGCCCTTCCGAAAAGGCCGATTTCCGTATGCGCATTTTCAACGCCGACGGCTCCGAAGCCAGGATGTGCGGCAACGCCATACGTTGCGTCGGAAAATACGTCTATGACCGCGGCCTCACGAATAAAACCGCCGTCACCGTCGAAACGCTCTCGGGAGTCAAAACTCTTACCTTGACCGTCGAAAACGGCGCCGTGACTTTAGTCCGCGTCGATATGGGCGCGCCCGTACTCGACCCGAAACTTATCCCGATGAACTGTGACGCCGAAAGCTTTATAAATAAGCCTCTTAACGTCGACGGCAAAGAGTATAACGGCACCGCCGTCTCGATGGGAAATCCCCATTTCGTCGTCTTCACAAAGGGTGTCGACGCCCTTGACCTCGAAAGACTCGGCCCCCGCTTTGAAAACCATCCCGCCTTTCCCGACAGGGTCAACACCGAGTTCGTCGAAAGGGAAGAGGACGGCCTCTATATGCGCGTCTGGGAGCGCGGGAGCGGCGAGACCTTCGCCTGCGGCACGGGCGCCTCGGCGGTATTTGCCGCCGCAAGATTACTCGGATACTGCGGCGATAAATGCAAAATACGCCTTCGCGGCGGCGTCTTACACTTCGATATGAGCGCCGACGGTCACGTTTTCATGACGGGCCCCGCCGAAACGGTCTGCGACGGCGAAATAGACCCCTCGCAGCTCGCAAAAATGAATTAAGGAGCAAACAATGGTTAAAGCCAATCTGCATTTTCTCGACCTCAAAGACAGCTACCTCTTTTCCACCGTCCGCGAAAAGACCGAGGCCTATATGAAAGCGCACCCCGAAAAAGAGGTGCTCAAGCTCGGCGTCGGCGACGTCACGCTTCCACTCGTTCCGGCCGTCATAGACGCTTTGGAAAAGGCGAGCGCCGAGATGGGCGATATCAGGACTTTCCGCGGCTATCCCCCCGAGGGCGGCTACGCTTTTCTCAAAAAGGCCATAATCGAAAACGACTACGCTGAAAGAGGCGTTAAAATTGACGACGACGAGC
>JAEEIO010000198.1 GCA_016281405.1 Clostridiales bacterium
CGGCGCTCGCCTCCTGCTTAGGAAACGCGCTCGAACCCGCCGCCGTGGGGATGCTCCCGCAGGTCGCAGAAGTCAAGGAAGACCTCGGGGCTTACCTGCCGCTGAAAGCGCTTATGAGCGGCTCGGGCTCGTCGGTCTTCGCGATTTTCAAGGACGAAGAGGCGGCAAAAAAGTGCCTCGAAGGCGTCAGGAAAAAATACAAAGCGGCCTTTCTCGTCCGTCCGACGACGGCGGGAGTCCGCGAAAAGCGTCCCGAATAAAAAGAACTTTATAAACGAAAGGTGATATAAAATGGCAGAACTAAATCTCTCCTCCATCGCTTCCCTTCTCTCCGGAAACGGCATTTCTACCATCGCCAAGACCGTCGGCGCCAAGGAAGAAAACGTCCAGTCGGCCGTCGGCGCGGCCCTTCCCGCTCTGATCGGCGGAATGCAGAAAAACGTCTCGACCGAAAGCGGCGCCTCGTCGCTTGCCAAAGCGCTTTCCGATCACAGCGGCGACAGCACCTCGAACGTCGCGTCCTTCTTAAAGAACGTCGACCTCTCGGACGGCGCCAAGATCGTAAGCCACATTTTAGGCGGCAGCAAGACCTCGACCACAAGCGCCATCGCAAAGCAAAGCGGACTTACGTCTTCGAAGGTCTCGCAGATCCTCGCTATGATCGCCCCGCTCCTCCTCTCTATCATCGGTGAAAAGAATACGGGCGGCGACTCGTCCTCGGCGGGGCTCGGCTCGCTCCTCGGCGGCATCCTCGGCGGCTCCTCCTCCGACCTCGGCGGACTTGCCTCCGCCGCGGCGGGACTTTTCGGCGGCTCGTCCGAAAGCTCCGAAAAGACGTCTTCCAAACAGTCCGACAAAAAAGAGGGCGGACTCCTTGACGGCATATTCAAGATATTCAAATAAGTGAAAACCGTGGCGGCCTGCGCCTGACGCAGGCCGCTTTTTATATTTTTGACTTTTTTTATACATCTGAAGTCTTTTTTTATATTTATTGATGCTTTCGTTTATTATAAAATAATATCGTATTATAAAAGCGGAGGTATCTTTATGAAAAAGTCGCTCGGATTTATCGCGCTTTTGCTTTCGGTCCTCTTCGTTTTGCCTATACTCGCGGGCTGCGGCGAAAACGGCGTGACGGCCGATTTTACCGTCGCGATTTCAAGCGAGGGCAAATACACCTCGGTATTATATAACGGAACGGAGCTCGTCTCCGAGGCGGGCGGCGGCTTTTCTGTCTACGATTACGCCGCGAAGGAAAGCTATCCCGCCACGGTGACCTCCGTAACGCAAAGCGGCGGCAAATATACCCTTTTTGCCGAGAATAAAGACGCCAATTACACTCTCGAGGCCGTTATCGAAAACAAAAACGGCGTTATTTATGTAAGCGGCACAATAAAAGACACCTCGGGTGCCTTCAGGCGTTTCCGTCTCGACCACGCCCTCCCGATAAACGCCGACGGCTTCAAATGGTGGAAAGACCTGAATAATTACGAGACCGTCACGGGAGACGGCGTCTTCGTAAACCACACCCTTTATTATAATGACGATATATATAACGCCTCCTTCCCGCTCGCCTCTGTTTCGGGCGAAAAGGCGGGCGTCGCCGTCGCGACGACCTTCGAATATCCCGTCATACACGATTTCACCTACGACAACTCGAGCAAGACGCTAATTACCTCTTATTATATGGGCCTTTCTCCCGAGACCAAATACCCGTCAGAGGGCAGCTTTTCCTTCGTGATCTACGGTTTCGGCGGCGCCGACGGCTTCAGGGGCGCTCTTTCGAAGCTATACGCCGTTATGCCCGAGCATTACACGTCCCGCTCGAACGACCACGGCAACTGGCTTTTTCATCAGAACAGCCTTTACAATAACGACGGCGTCGAGGATTTTCTCGGCCGCTATAACGAAAACGGCACCCTGCCCGACGTAAAATACGGCGCGGAGTCTCTGGTATACGTCGCCCCCGCCGAGATATGGATAGACTGGAAGGAATATTCCGGCGCGCACGCCTTCCCGACCTACCGCGAGCTCGAGGCGAGACTCGACGAAATGCTCTCTATGGAAGAGGAAGGCAGATACAAAGGCTCGTCCTTGGCCACGGTCAGCCGCGCCGTAACGAATTCACGTCTGCTTCTCAACACCAAGAAGCCGTGGACGGCGGGCTGGAACTCGGCCTATCCGAATATGATATGCTACGTCGCAAACGGCGACCCCGACATCGAGGGCGACAGCTGTTTTTCGATACATCTCGCCTACTACAAGTGGGGCTATAACGTCCGCCTCGAAAACGGTCTCGTAAGCTACGGGCTTTATATCGATAACGCCAATTTCGGCGCCCCGACCGTAGACTACAACTCTGCCAACTTCAAATACTGCGACTGGCCGCTCCTTTGGGATACAAGGGGCAAGCCCGTCATGCCTTACGGCTACGGCGTTCTGGATTACGTCAAGGGCTTCACCGAGGCCACCAAGGACACCGTCAGGTGCATTTTGGGTAATATCGCCTACCCCGAACACAGCGCCACGCCGCTTGCCCATCTTTTCGACGTCCCCGGCGGCGAGATAGGCAATTCGTGGGGTCAGACCGAATACGACTTTATTCAGAGGCGCGTCAACGCGGGCCGCAAGCCGTGGGCGCTTCTCCTCACCCAGAAATTCAACGACGTCTTCGAGGGCGTCGCGGACGACGTCTCGCCCGACCTGTACGGAAGAGAACTGCTCGTCAAAAAGAGCCTCTATTGGGGCGTTTTCGCAAACGTCATAACTCTCGACCCTAAGGGCGCCGACGAATTTGACGCCGTCAGAGGCATTTTCACCAAATACATGTGGACGGTGAAAAACGTCTCCGAGGCGGGTTGGGAGCCTCTGACCCGCGCCGTCGCGACGGGCCTTGACTGCGAACGCTACGGCGGAAACGGCAAATACGTCTGGTATACAGTAAGAGCGGGAGAGGCGACCGAAGGGACGGTCTCCGTCGACCTCGCGGCCGTCGGATTTGACGAAAGCGACTTTGGAAGCCTTTACGCCTTCGACTCGGTAAATAACAGAATACTCCCGGCCAAGCTTGAAAACGGCCGCCTTGTCGTAAGCGTCGGCCTCAAAGATAAAGACGACGTCACCGCCTTCGTGATATGCTCTGCAGAAGGCGCGCCGAAGGCCTTTGAAAACGAATACAAAGCGCTTTACGAAAGGCTTGAGAGATCGGCCGCCGATCTCGCGGAAGACCTTAAGGCCGCCGAGATCGAGGCTTCTTCTTACATAGACGCCCTTTCGGCTGACGCCGCCTCTCTCAAGGCCGCCGTCGAAGGTAAAGACCTTGTAAAGGTATCGGGAATATTGAATAAGATTAAGTCCGACGCCGCCTCGCTTACTGAAAACGTAAACGTCGGCGAGGCTGTTGCCAGGACCGTCCGCATAGAGTTTACCGAGGTCGCCGAAAGATATATTGCCAAAACCAACGTCCTCAATTCGATGGATTGACGGCCGCTTTTACGGAGGTGTTTTATGAAAAAACTTATCGTGCCCCTTTCTTTGATCCTCGTTTTGCTTTTACTTTTGCCGACGCTCGCAGGATGCGTTAACGGAGGGGTAAACGTGAAAGGAACGCTTGGAATTGCCGTCTCGGAGGACGGCAGGTATACCTCCGTCGCCGCAAACGGCGTCGAGCTCTGCGCCGCGGCGGGAGGCGGCTTTTCGGTCTACGATTTCGCCGCCGGAAAAAGCTGGCCGCTTACCTCGGTGACCGTTAAGAAAAGCGGCTCCGGCTACTCGCTCTCGGGCAACAACTCCGAAGCGGGCTTTAATATCGAAGCGAAACTCGAAAATAAAAACGGCGTTCTCTTTATAAGCGGCACGGTCAAGGATACGACGGGGCAGTTCCGCCGTTTCCGTCTCGACCACGCCCTCCCGATAAACGCCGACGGCTTCAAATGGTGGAAAGACCTTAAAGAATACGAGACCGTCGCCGAAGCCGAAACCTATTACAACCACAAGAATTTTTACAATAACGAGATTTTTCAGGCCGAGTATCCCTTCGCCGCCCTTACGGGCGACAGGACGGGCATTGCCGTCGCGACCGACTTCAGATACCCCGTAATTCACGACTTTTATTACGGCGGCGGCGCGCTCGTGACCTCTTATTATATGGGTCTCTCGCCCGAGACAAAGCGCCCCTCCGAGGGAAGCTTCTCGTTCATGATCTACGATTTTGACGGTGAAGACGGCGTCAGAGGCGCCATCGATAAGCTTTACCGTCTTCTTCCCGACAAGTTCAACTCGGGCTCCGACGACCACGGCAACTGGCTTTTCCAGCAGAGCAACGTCTACCAGGTCAACGGCGTCGAGGACTTCGTCGCGCGCTATAACGAGAACCCGAACGCGCTCGACAATAAATACGGCGTCACCTCGCTGATCTACGTCGCCCCCGCGGAGCTATGGATCTCGTGGAGAAACTACGGCGGCACGCGAAACGTCCCGAGCGCTAAGGAGCTTGAAGGAAGGCTCGACGAAATGCTCGGCATGACGGGCGAGGATATGTATGCGGGCTCGCCTGCTTCCGCGGTCGCCAAAGCCGTAAGAAACGCGAGAGTGTTAAACGGCGCGGGCAGGCCGTGGACGGCGGGTTGGAACGCCGACTACGACCACATAATCGCCTACATCTCGAACGGCGACCCCGATATCGCGGGCGACAACTGCTACACGATAAACCTCGCGAAATACAACGCCGACAAAAAATCCTATCTCGACGCCGGCTTCGAGGCCAAGGGACTTTACGTCGACAACACAAATTTCAACCTCGGCACCTTCGACTATAACGCCGACAATTTCAAATACTGCGATTATCCCCTTCTCTGGGACTATAAAGGGGTGCCCGTCATCCCGCTCGGCTATTCGACGTGGGATTTCATCAAAAAGTTTGCCGACGAGATGACAGCAAAGGGCTATATCGCCTTCGGAAACATAGCCTGGCCCGATCAGAGCGCCACCATGCTCGCTCATCTTCTCGACGTCCCCGGCGGCGAGACGGGCAACTCGTGGGGACAGACCGATAACGAATATATGCAGCGCCGCGTAAACGCGGGCCGTAAGCCGTGGGCGATGCTTCTCACCCAGAACTTCAACGACGTCTTCGAAAACCTCGTCGACAAGACCGAAATGGAGATGGCGGCAAGAGAGCTTATGGTAAAGCGGAGCCTCTACTGGGGCGTCTTCGCAAACGTCATAGGCATCGGCCCGAAGGCCTCGGTCTACGAAAACGTCCGCGGCATCTTCACCAAATATATGTGGACGGTGAAAAACCTCTCCGAAGCGGGTTGGGAACCCCTGACTCGCGCGACCGCCGCGGGGGTCGAGTGCGAGCGCTTCGGCGGAAACGGCGGTTGCGTCTGGTATACCGTAAGAGCGGGCGAAGCGACCGAAGGAACGGTCTCCGTCGACCTCGCGGCCGTCGGATTTGACGAAAGCGACTTTGAAAGACTCCGCGCCGTCGATTCCGTAAACAACGCCGTTCTGCCCGCAAAACTCGAAAACGGCCGCCTTACGGTTAGCGTCTCGCTTGCCGATAAAGACGACGTCACCGCCTTCGTGATAGCGGCCGACGAAGGTATGGCCGCCGCCTTCAAGAAGGAGTTTACCGAGCTTTACGAAAGGCTCGAAAGGTCTATGGAAAAGCTCTTAAAAGAGTTTCGCGGCGAAGTCATAAACGCCTCGGAATACACCGATAAGCTCGCCTCCGATATCGCAAAGCTCAAAAAAGCCGTCGAAAGTAACGACGCCGCAAAAACGGCGGAGTTTATAAAAAGCATAAACTCGACGATAACGGAGATGACCGAAAAGTTCAAAATCGGCAAGATAATAAAGCAAATCATTCAAACAGAGTTTACCGACGTCAGCGAAAGATATATCGCCAAAACCGAAGCGATTCTGAAATAACGTAAAGGAGAAACGAAACATGAAAAAACTCACAGCTCTTTTCCTCGCGCTCGTCATCTGCCTCGGGCTTTTCGCGGCCTGCGACGGCGGACAGACGGGCCCCGTCCCCTACGAAGCGGGCGACGGACTTAAGCCCTACGATCCCCCCGTGAAGATCACCTGCGGCAACCCGATGTCGGGCGAGGTCATCACCTATCTCGGCAACCACGGCATGTCGGCCGCGGACAACGAATGGATAACCGCCTACCGCGAGAGGCTCGGTATAAAGCTTGTCGTCGACAGCAGCTACGTCGACCTCGGCGGCTACACCGACAAGCTTTTCGCAGCCGTCACGGCCGACACAGTCCCCGACCTCGTGCTGACGGGCTCGGGCGAGTGGTCTTACTCCATCATCAAGACGATGTATAAGCAGGACCAGCTTGCCGATATGACCGACGCCCTCGAAAAGCTCCCGACCGACGATCTCAGAGCCTTCTACGACGTCGCGGGCGAAGAGGTCTTCTACCCCGCCAGATTCGGCGGCAGGATCTACGCCGTGCCCCAGCTTAGCGAGGCAAACCCTTATAACTATTATTTCATAAGAAAAGACTGGCTCGATAACCTCAATTTAAGCGTGCCCGAGACCTTCGACGAGCTTATCTCCGTCTGCGAGGCCTTCGCCAATCAGGACCCCGACGGCAACGGCGAGGACGACACCTACGGTCTTTCCTTCGGCGGCGAATTTTTCGACACCGCCTCTATCTTCTTCGCGGCCTATAACGCCTATCCCGGCAAGTGGGTAAAGAGCGAAGACGGCAAGTCGCTTATCTACGGAAGCTTCACGGACGAAGCGAAGAACGCCGTAAAAAAGCTTGCCGAAATGTATCAGAGCGGCGCCCTTAACCCCGCATTCACCGAGACGGGCTTCGACGGCCTTTACACCGAGGTCAATATAGGTCACGCGGGCGTCTACATGGGGCAGGTCTATTATCCCTTCCTTATAGAGCAGTTAAAGAGGCGCAATCCCGACGCAGAGATAGTCGCCGTCAGGGCGATGACCGTCGACGGCAGCGCCCCGAGGCTGATGACCAACATTCTGGCGGCCAACTATTTCGTTGTCCATAAGAGATGCCCCTTCCCCGAGGCGCTCGTCAAGATGATGAACCTCTACGTCGACATAATGTATAACTCGACCAGTGAAGAGGATTATTATAAATACGTCGCCGACGAAAACGGCCTGAATATTTGGGGCGCTTCGCCCATATACACAGGCAACCCGAGCGGCAACGTCGCAAAGGCGGAAGCGGTCGTCGAGGCGCTCAAGGTCGGAAGCAAGGACAACCTTCCGGTCTACCAGAGCGTGCTTTACGATCAGGTTACGACCTACGAGCAGACGGGTCAATGGGACCTCTACGGCGACTGGCTCTTATGGAAAATAGGCGGCACCGAGAGCGATCAGAAATACTATTACGACAACGACTGCCTCTTCACCAACGGCTACGTCGGCGCGAAGACCGACAGTATGGCGCTTTACGGCGATGAACTGTTTGCGACCGAATACGGCGGTTTCTCGGTTATAATCCTTGGTCTCGAGACCGTCGACGCCTTCGACACCCTTAAAGACGCCTGGATGACGTCGGGTGGCGCCGACATCGTGGCCGAAGTCAACGAGTGGTATCAAAGCGTTATCGGCTGATAATAAAATATCAAAAAAATCCCTTCGCGCAAGCGAAGGGATTTTTGCATATAAAGCGGTAAAAACGGCAAGAATAAGAGTAAAAAAGAACGGGTGGCAAAAACCATGCAGTTTTTACTTTTTCTCGCGGGCGGCGCTTTGGGCGGCGCCGTCGCGACGGTCTTTCTTTGTTGTTTACAGATAAACAGGATAAACGATTACGAAAGCGAAATAGCGAGACTTAAAAAACGCGGTTAATTTTCGAGCTCGGCGAGGGCGTAGCGGACGGTGTCCATGGCGTCGCGCCCGTATTTGTCGGCGCCTATCGAGGCGGCGTATTCCTCCGTGAGCACCGCGCCGCCGACTATGACGCGGCACCACGGCGTCTCCTTGCGCAAAAGCGCGACGGTCTTCGCCATGGCGGGGAGGGTCGTCGTCATGAGCGCCGAGAGTCCCGCGAAGGGGGCGTGAAGGCGCTTGACCTCGTCGACTATTCTCTTGGCGGGGACGTCTTTACCGAGGTCATAGACGTCGAAGCCGTAGTTTTGCAGTATGAGCTTGACGATGTTTTTACCGATGTCGTGGATGTCGCCCTCAACGGTGGCTATGACGAATTTGCCCTTGTCGGCGGCGACGCCGTCGGCCTTCATTTTCAGTTTGACCTCTTCGAAGGCCGCTTTCGAGGCCTCGGCCGCCATCAAAAGCTCGGGTAAAAAGACTCTGCCGTCCTCGTATTGTCTGCCGACCTCGTCGAGCGCGGGGATGAGTTCGTTTTCGATAAGTTCCATGGGAGCCGTGACGGCAAGCCTTTCGCGGGCGGCCGCCGCGGCCTTTTCTTTCAGACCCTTTATCACGGCGAAACGCAGGTCGACGGCCTCGCCCGGCGGCGATTCTTTTTTCGTTTCGCCGTCCGTCTCGGAGGCGAAGGCGATGTAGGACGCGGCGCCTTCGTCGTCGCCCGATAAAACCTTCAAGGCGCGGTAGCTTTTCATCATCTCGTCGGAAAGCGGGTTTATGATGGCCGCGGAGAGACCTTTTTCCGCCGCCGCGACGAAGAAGGCGGCGTTTACGGTCTCGCGTTTCGGGAGGCCGAACGAGACGTTCGAGACGCCGAGCACCGTGTGGCATCCGAGCTCTTTTTTGATAAGCGAGACCGCTTCGACGGTGGTTTTGGCGGCGTTTTTATCGGTCGAGACCGCAAGCGTCAGAGCGTCGAAAATAAGTCGCTCTTTGGCTATGCCGCGGCGCTCCGCCTCGGCGGCTATTTTTTTTGCGACGGCGAGTCGCTTTTCGGCGGTGTCGGGGATGCCGTTCTCGTCCATGGTGAGAGCGACGGCGCATCCGCCGTATTTTTTCATTATCGTGAAGACGGCGTCCATGCTCTCCTTTTTGCCGTTTACGGAGTTGAGAAGCGGCGCGCCGTTATATATCCTCGCGGCGGCCTCCATGGCGGTAAAGGAGGCGGTGTCTATCTGAAGCGGCGTTTTGACGGCGGTCTGCAGCTCTGAAACTATTTCGGGAAGCGTCTTCTTTTCGTCGATCTCGGGTATTCCGACGTTGACGTCAAGGACGTGGGCGCCTCTCTTTTCCTCGGCGATGCCCTCGTCGACGATATAGTCGACGTCGCCGTCCAAAAGCGCCTGCTTCAGGCGTTTTTTACCCGTCGGGTTGATGCGTTCGCCGATCAGGACGGGAAGGTCGGAAAAGTCGACCGCTTTGCAGTAAGACGATACGGCCGCGCGGCGTTTTTCGGTGATTTCTACCGGCAAAACGCCCTCCAAAGCCTTTGAGAGCGCGGCGATAAATCCGGGGTCGGTGCCGCAGCATCCGCCCGCGACGCGAACGCCCGATTTTACGCATCCGACGACCGATTTTACGAATTCGTCCTTTCCGACGTCGAAGACCGTCGCGCCGTCGTGCTCGTGCGGGAGACCCGCGTTGGGCTTCATTATGACGGGGACGGAGGCGTATTTAAGATATTTTTCTATGACCGGACGGAGGTTTTCGGGGCCGAAGGAGCAGTTTACGCCGATGGCGTCGGCGCCCATGCCTTCGAGCATGGGGATAACCGTTTCGGGACTTCCGCCCGTCATGAGAAGGCCGTTTTCGCCGTATGCGTTGGAGACAAAGACGGGAAGGCCGCAGTTTTCTTTGGCCGCAAGCAGCGCGGCCTTGGTCTCGTAGCCGTCGTTCATCGTTTCGATGAAGACGAGGTCGGCGCCGTGCTTCGCGCCGAGCTTTACGGTCTTCGAAAAGACCGAGACGGCCTCCTCGAAGCCGAGGCTTCCGAGGGGTTTTAAGAGGCGGCCCAGCGAGCCGACGTCGAGCGCGACGAATTTGGGCTTTTTCGAGAGGCTTTCGTCGCGGGCGCGTAAGACGTTTTCCATGGCCGCGGCGACGAGACGTTCAAGTTCGTCCTCGCCGTAATTTAGGCAGTTTGCGCCGAAGGTGTTGGCGCAGACGATATTGCTCCCCGCGTCGAAATAGGCCTTATGGATGCCTTGTAAGACGTCGGGAGCGGTGAGGGAGAGCCGCTCGGGGCGTTTGCCGAGAGCAAGTCCCTTGCGGTGAAGTAGGGTTCCCGTCGCGCCGTCGGTTATTATGATTTCGTTTTTCAGAAGCTCTGTAAGTTTCATTTCTTCGCCTTTATTTACCTAAAATATCGGAAAGGTTCGCGTATATTTCCCTCGCGACCTCGGGCTTGTTCATCGAGTAGACGTGAACGTGGGTTATGCCGTTCGCGAAGAGGTCGATTATCTGATCGGTGGCGTAGGCCACGCCCGCCTGGAGCATCGCTCTGTCGTCGCCGCCGAAGCGGTCGACGATCGATTTGAAGCGCTGCGGCATAAACGAGCCCGAGAGTTTTACGGCTCTTTCGACCTGTCTGGCGTTGGTGATGGGCATAATGCCCGGGAGCACCGGGACTTCGACGCCCGCCTCGCGAAGCTTATACAAGAAGTTATAAAGCAGGTTGTTATCGAAAAACATCTGCGTCGTGAGGAAATCGCATCCCGCCTCGACTTTTTTCTTTATATATCTTATGTCGGTCTTCTGATCGGGACTTTCGGGATGCACCTCGGGATAGCAGGCGCCGCCTACGCAAAGGCCGTCGCAGTTTTTGCGAAGCTCTTTTATGAGGTCGGAGGCGTGGAGAAAGTCGGGCGAGGCCGCCGTCACGCCCTCTACCCTGTCGCCCCGAAGCGCCATGACGTTTTCGAGACCGCGGGATCTTATCTCGTCTATAGCGGCCGCGAGCGTCTCTCTCGTGGACGAGAGGCAGGTGAGGTGGACGAGGACGGGCACGCCGTAACGTTTTTCGACGCGTTCGGCCGTCTCGAAGGTATAGCGGCTGGTGCCGCCGCCCGCGCCGTAGGTGACGCTCATAAAGGACGGGCCGATGGCCGCTATCTCGTCGATGGCGGCGGCTACGCTTTCGGCGCCGTCCTCTTTTTTCGGAGGAAAGACCTCGAAGGAGACGGAGCATCCCTTTTCCTTGAGTTTTTCCGAGATTTTCATGGTTTTCACGCTTTCACAGTAGTCAGTGTTTGGTGGTAAGTTCGAGTTCGATATTGAAAAATCCGCCGCCAAGTTCGCCGGGTAAGGCTTTGGAGTCGCCGACGGTTATCTCGCGGCAGTCTTTGAAGACGAAGGTAAGCGATTTTTCGCTCGTCTTGAAATATCCGCTTTCGGGGAGACCCGCCCAGGCGAGCATGCCGTTTGCGGCGATACACGACTTTATCGCCGCGACGGTCGCGGCGTCTACGGGCTTCTCGCTCTCATAGACCTTCGGGTCGTCGTAGCGGGACTGCTTTTTGTTTACGCCCGCGCCGTCTTCGTCAAGAGTAAGCGTCGCCTTTGTGAAGCCGCCGCCCGAGCGAAGCTCGGTAAAGCGGATCGCGGAGAGGTCTTTAACGTCGGGCAAGGCGATTTTTTCGCCCTCCATGGCCTTTTCCAAAAGGTCGGCGATTCTGTTGGCGACGGGTATAGACATTATCGGGCATTGATTGTCGGAAAAGCTTATTTTTTCGCCGCTTGCGTAGCGGACGTTTACCGATCCGCCGAAGTTTTGCGGCAGACCGTGGGTGGTCGAGTGATAGCCGTTTTTCTCGGCTAAACTGGCGTCGTTCACGAGGTCGACGAGGGCGGGAAAAACGTCCTCTTTGACGTAGGCCCACGCGGACGAATACTCGTCGCTGTAGCGGCGGGAGGTCTTTAGGAATAAGAAGGAGCCCTCCCCCGTCGGGGCGGCGAAGGCGTGGAAAAAGTGAAGCGGCTTTTCTTTGCTGCCGTCAGCCAAAACGACGCCGTAGAATGAGCAGGAGACGTCGAAAAGCGTCATATCTTTCGACTCTATTACCTTGGGCGCGCTTTTGTCGAGGGTGGTGTCGGTGCCGCCGCAGACGAAGGGCTCCGTTTTTTTGAGTATCACTATATTGTCGTCGTCTTTTTTCTTGTTAAAAAACATTTTGCGCCGTCCTTTCTTCGCGTCAGAGCGATCTGAGCCATTCTATCGAAAGTCCGACCCACTTCGCGACGCGCTCGTTCTGATAAAGCGTCTTGTCAAGACCCCAGGACGGGTCGAGGCTTGCCGGCTCGAAATCGGCCGTCGAAATGCCGTGGGGGCCGCTTTTGAAGATGTGCAGTTCAAACGGCACGCCCGCCCGTGAAAGCGCCTCGGCGTAGCGGATGGAGTTAATCACGGGCACGACCTGATCGTTTGCCGTCGCCCAGATAAACGCGGGCGAGGCGTTCTCTTTGACGTGAAGCTCGACCGACCAGCGTTTCATCTCCTCTTCCGACGGCTTATCGGTGCCGAGTATGTTATAAAAGCAACTCTTTACCGCGCCCTCGACGCCGCTTATGACGGGATAGGAGGCGATGACTCCCGTCGGCCTGTTTTCCTCGCCATTTATGCCCGCTTTTCCCTTGATATACGGGTCGTCGAAGAAGGTTCCGAGCGAGGCGGCCAAATGTCCGCCCGCCGAAAAGCCGACGGCAAAGACCCTATCGGGGTTGACGTTATATTCTTTCGCGTTATCCCTTATATGCTTCATCGCCATTGACGCCTCGATAAGCGGCTTGAAGCCCGCGGCGTCCTTACCGCAGGAGTAGTAAAGCAAAAAGACGTTAAGCCCCGCCGCGAGGTATTTCTTCACTACTGGCTCGGCTTCCCTTTCGGAGCAGCGGACGTAGCCGCCGCCGGGGAGAACGAGCATGGCGTCGCGGGGGCCTACGGGCATTTCGGGATATTCGCCGCAGATATAAGAACGTAAAACCGCGGTTTCGGATATTTTTATCTCTTCGATTTTCACTTTGATCGCTCCTTTTTCGGCCGCAGACGGTTATCTATTATAAATAATAACATAAAATGTCTTGACCGTAAATAACAAAACCGTTTTTTCTTGTAAAAATACTCTTTATCTGCTATAATTATTATAATAAACTGTTTCGGAGGACGTTATGGATAAGAAAATGAGACTTGTAACGAGAAGCGATTTCGACGGGCTCGCCTGCGCTATGATGCTTAAAGAGCTCGGTATGATCGATGACATCAAATTTGTCCACCCCAAGGACGTTCAGGACGGCAAGGTCGAGCTTTCGGCAAACGACGTGACCACCAACCTGCCCTACGATCCCCGCGTGGCCATCGCCTTTGACCACCACGAATCGGAGATAGACCGTCTCAAAGCAAAGGAGACGGGCGGAAAGCTTATTATAGACCCGAAGGCAAGGAGCGCCGCGCGCGTCGTCTACGACTATTACGGCGGCAAAAACACCTTCAGGCACATAAGCGAGGAGCTTATGGCGGCCGTCGACAAGGGCGACAGCGCCGATTTCACGCTTGACGAAGTGCTTCATCCCGAGGGATGGGTGCTTTTACACTTTCTCATGGACCCCCGCACGGGCCTCGGCCGCTTCCGCGAGTTCCGCATTTCCAATTACGACCTCATGATGGAGCTTATCGACTACTGCATGAACAACACGATAGACGCCATCCTCGCCCTGCCCGACGTGGCCGAAAGGGTCGCGCTCTACCGCGAGCAGGCCGAGCTTTTCGAGGCGCAATTAAAGAGGATCGCGAAGGTCGAGGGGAAGGTCGTTATTCTTGACCTCAGAAACGAAGAGATAATCCACGCGGGCAACCGCTTCATGATCTACGCCCTCTACCCCGAGACGGCCGTATCCGTCCACGTCGCGTGGGGCTTCAAGAAGCAGAATACCGCCGTTATGATAGGCAAGTCGATATTCAACAAGACGTCAAACGTCGACATCGGCGAGCTTTGCCTCCGCTACGGCGGCGGCGGACACAGAAACGCGGGCACCTGCCAGCTTGAAAACGACGCCGTCGACGCGGCCCTCGTCGACATAGTCAAGGCGTTAAACGAGTAAAATATAATAAAAAAACAGGCTTCAAAGGAAGCCTGTTTTTTGTTACGCTTTATTTCAGGAAGACCGCGGGCGAGTAGAGGTAGCCCTGATAGCAGTCGCACCCTATTTCGTGGAGCACCTCGCGCTCCTCCTCGGTCTCGACGAACTCGGCGAGAACCGTCAGCTCGAGGGTGGCGGCAAGGCCGGTGATGGACGAGATTATCTCGCGGCAGTTCTTGTGAGTCGAAAGTCCCTTGACAAGCGAGCCGTCGAGCTTTATCATATCGAAAATATTGTCTTTCAGGTAGTTTATGGAGGTCTGGCCCATCGAGAAGTCGTCTATCGCGAGCATGAAGCCCATCTCGTGAAGGGAGGCGAGAGCCGAGATCGAATCGTCGCTAAACGACAAAGCGGCCTGCTCGGTGACCTCAATGCAAACAGGGACGTTTTGGAGTTTGCCGGAGTCGGCAAGCGACTTGCAGAACTGCAGGTATCTCGGCGTGGTGACCGTCGTCCCCGTGACGTTGACGGATATCTTGACCCTGCCGAATTTCTCGAAGACCTTGTCTTTGTCGGCGACGGCGCGGGCGAGCACCGCCTCTTCGAGCGGGGCGAGGAAACCGCCCTCCTCGGCGAGTTTGACGACGAGCGGCGGGTAGATTATGCCGTGGACGTGGTGGTCGTAGCGTAAAAGCGCCTCGACGCCGACGCATTTGCCTTCGTAGTTATACTGCGGCTGATAGGCGAGAACTATCTTATCCTTAAGTCCGTGCTTTATGTCGGCGCAGAGCGATTTTGCGAAGTCGCCGTAGATGTTGCCGAAGGCGGTTATCTTTTCGGAGGCGAGCGCCGCCTCGTTCTGACGGAAATAGTTTATGAAGGTCTCGTATTCGCGTTTCTGGGTCTCTTCGGACTGTTTGTCAAGGAGCTTGACGAATGGGAGGTAGATGGCGACGCCTATTCCGACGTTAACTATCTGCAAAAGCGCGCCCGCGAAGCTGCCCGTGGCGCTGTGGCCGCCGAGGATTATCGGCGTCGTCCATTCGATCTCGTTTACGATAAGCGGCACGAGACCCGTCGAGAGAGCAAGATAGGCGACGGAATAACAGACGAGCGGAACCGTTAAGAACGGAATAAGCATTATCGGGTTGAAGACTATCGGCAGACCGAAGACCATCAGCTCGTTTATGTTGAAGAGCATCGGGAAGGCGGCGGTGAAGCCGAGACCGCGGCGTGCGCGGCTGCGGGAGAAGATGAGTATCGCTATGAGTAAGCATATCGTGGCGCCGCATCCGCCCATGAGGACGAAGCAGTCGAAAAACTGTTTATTGAGAACGACCGTGGGGGCGGCGCCCGCGGCGACGGCGGCCTGATTGGCGGCAAGGCCGGGGGCGAAATAGGTCTGCATGACGGTCTCCAGAGTGTCGCTTCCGTGGATGCCGAAGAACCACAGCGCCGACGAGAGAAGCACGAAAACGAAGCCCTTTAGGAAGCCTTCGGGGATGATTTTGAAGAAGGCGTTAAAGGCCGAGGCCAAAAGCGAACGGAAGGAGTCGACGCCGAAAATCGTGCAGACGATGAAATTGAACAGCGCGAAAATGACGACGACGGCGACTATCGGGGACATGGTCGAGAGCATTCTGTTGAACTCGCCGTCGGCGCCGGCAGAGAACAAAAGAAGGCGGCGGCGCGAGAAAAGACGGTAGAAGACGAGATAAAGCGCCGAGGCCGCAAGCCCCGTGAGTATCGCTAAGAACATCGACTTGGGGCCCATATTTTCAAGGCCGAAGTCGGAAAGGTCGACGCCCGCGAGTATGAAGAACGAGACGAGCGCCGACACGACGGCTCCGCCGGAGACCGCGTCGGGGTCTGCCTTTATCTTCATATAGGCGCGGCTTATCGAGACGGTCATGTATACCGACAGCACGCCGAAGGTCGCCTTGTTGACCATTTCGAAGAGCTTTTGGAAAAAGCCGTCGGCAAAGGTGTTTATGAACGTTTTGTATGCTTCGACCGGAAAATACTGAAGTATGAGCGCGAAAGCGCCGATTATGAGGACCGGGATGATGTTCACGAGTCCGCCTCTGACCGCGCGGACTATGGTCGCCTGCTCCATCCTTCTTATAAGAGGGATGAAGCCTTTTTTGTTTTCCGTTAAGGTGTTTTCCATATTCCTTCTACGAAAATACAGCCGCCTTGAAAAAAAGGCGAAATATATAATTTAACGGTTAACATTTTAGCACTGTTTTTAAGAACAATCAATTATTTTATATATAATTATTGTTTTTTTCGCGTTTTTTCAAAAAAAATAATTCCCGTTCCGAAACGAAACGGGAACAGGCGCGTTTATTCGGTTTTTTTCAAAACGCCGAAAAGCAATAAAAAGCTTTTAAGGCGCTCAGGGTATTCGCCGGCAAGTCCGGTGTCGCCGAGGTTCACGAGCTTGTTGCCGCCGTGGTAGTCGCTTCCCGCCGTGACGTAAAGGTCAAACTTGTCGGCAAGCGTCAGAGCGCTTCGGCGCAGTTTTTCCGAAAAGCCCGAATAGAAGGCCTCGAGGCCGCGAAGGCCGAAGGCTTTTAATCTTTTAAGGCGTTCTTCCATGTCGGGACCGAGGATGAGCTCGTCGCCGCTTCCGTAAAAGGGGTGGGCGAGGACGGGGACGCCGCCCGCGCCCAAAATGCCCTCTATGGCCTCTTCGGGACGGATGTGTTCGTTCTTGATACGGGCCTTGTTTATATAGTTGTTTATGGCGTTTTCCTTGCTGTCGGCGTAGCCGTATTTGACCATGAGGTTGCCTATGTGCGGCTTTCCGGGGTTGTCGAGCGCGAAGAGATTATCTATCTCCTCCGTGGGAAAGGTCATGCCGAACTCGGATTTGAGAAAGTCAAGTCTCGCGGCGACCTTCTTGACGCGGATACCGTGCCCGCGGTCGACGACGCTTTTTACGGCCTCGCTCTCGGGGTCAAAGCCGTAGCCGAGGATGTGGTATTTGCCGAATTCGTCCTTGCAGGAAAACTCGGCGCCGGTTATGAAAACGGGGTCCCCTTCTTTTCGGATCTCCTTTATCTTAAACGCCGACTTGACGGCGTCGTGGTCGGTTATCGAAAAGACGGAAATGCCCGCCGCCGCTACCTTTGCAAGCAGTTCTCCGGGCGCGTCGGTGCCGTCGGAAACGGTGCTGTGCATATGAAGGTCTATACTGCCGTCCACCACTGCGCCCTCCTTTTTATATGGTCTTTTTAAGGGTCAGGATATTCTGACCGTTTACGTATTCGTAGGTTACGTCGTCCATGACCTTCTTGGTCATGAATATTCCGAGGCCGCCGATGTCGCGTTCCTCCGCCGAAAGGGTGACGTCGGGATCGTCCTTTTTGAGCGGGTCGTAGGGGACGCCGTTGTCTATAAAGGTTATAGAGACGGTGACGGGGTCGCCCGAGACGGCGACGCGCACGGTTGCGTTGCCCTTTTCGGGGGCGTAGGCGTAGTGTGCGATGTTGACGAATATCTCCTCGACCGCGAGGTCAAGCTGCATCTGCGGCTTCGGGGGGCAGTCTATCGCCTCGAGTCTCGAATCGACGAAATCGAGCACCTTCTGAAGGTTTTCGGTGAGGGCTTCGAGGGTCAGTTCGTTTTCGCCGTCTTTGGCTTCGCATATCTCGAAGCCGAGCGTGTCGACGACGTCAAGAAGCTCGATAAGCTCACTCTTCCAGCGGTTTACGAGGGCGACGTCCTCGCTCTTATGGCGGTTGGCCCAGTCGATAAGGTCGGCGTAGGAAAGGACTCTTACCTTGTTTTCGACGTCGGTCACGGTCTTTTCGTCGTCAGTGCCGAGATAGGCCGCGAGGGAGGCGCGCCAGAAACGCCTCGCGGTGTCGGCGTCGTAGCCCTGGAACTTGAGCACGACTTCGGGATCGTTTTCGGAATAGCCCTCGTAGGCGTTGAACATGCGCATAAGGTCGAATATCGGGTGACCTACGGAGAGGGTGTCCATATCTATAACGAGCACCTCGTCGCCCGCCAGCACTATGTTTTTGGTGTGGTAGTCGCCGTGGATCATGCGGTCGCAGTCGGGAATGCTTTCGACCATCTTCAAAAGCTTGTCGCCGAGGCCCTCCGGCAGTATGGCGGCCGTCCTTTTAATATGGGATAGCGTCTTTTCCTTGAAGGAGGGGAGCTTGCCCGCGGGGACGGTTATGCCGTGTATTTTCTTAAGCATTTTGACGTATTCGTCGACGCACCAGTCGAAGCGCTCGGGCTGTTTTGCGAGTATTTTCGCAAAGGAGCTCGAGTTGAGAAGCTCGAAGACCGAGCCGTAGCTCTGGCCGACCTTGACGACGTCGTAGGAGATGGCGGTCGGGACGCCGAGGATAAGCGCCAGACGGGCGACCTCGCGTTCGTGCTGTATCTCCGAAAGGGCGTCGGCGTTTTTGTAGGTCTTGACGACGTTGTCGCCGTCAATTCTGTAGACCTTGCCGTTCGCGCCCTCGCCTATGACCTCGCATCCCTCGACAGAGACGACGCGGTAGGCTTTTTCTATCTCCATCATTTCGGTAAAGCCCGTCATCTCGAATATCTCGTATACCTCGGGCTTTACGTCGGTTATTTTGAAATCGCCGCAGAGCTTTTTGACGCGGAGAATAACGCGAAGACCCGCGCTCGAGATATAGTCGAGTCCCGAGGCGTCGAGCTTTACGCCCGCGTCTCCCCTGCCCTTCAGTTTTTCGAGGAGTTCGGCCTCGACCGCCGCGGCGTTAGAGGAGTCGACTCTTCCCGAAATCGGTATGATCAAAGGTGTTTTTTCAGACATATTACTGCCTCCGTCCTTTATATTCCATGCAAAGCATCGTGAGATCGTCGAACTGCTCGGCGTTCTTTACGAAGCCGTCGACGGCCGCCTTCATGCCCTTAAGGGTGTCGACGGGGCCGTCTTCTCTGACGCCGTTTAACGTCGCGACCATGTTTTCAAGTCCGAACATTTTGCCTTCGGCGTCGGTCGCCTCGGGGATGCCGTCGGTGTATAGGAAAAGCTTGGAGCCGGGCGTGAGCGTAAGCTCATACTCCTTGTATTTTGCGCCCTCCATACCGCCTATGACGAAGCCGTGCTTGTCTTTGACAAGCTCGTAGGCGCCGCTCGCGTTTTTCAGAACGGGAAACTCGTGGCCCGCGTTTGCGGCCGTAAGCTTGCCCGTGGAGATCTCGAGTATGCCGAGCCAGACGGTGACGAACATCTCCTCGCGGTTATGCGAGCATATTGAGGCGTTGGTGTCGTGCAGTATCTGAGCGGGGCTTTTCCCCATCATGGCGTTGTTTGCGAGTATTATTTTGGACGCCATCATGAAGAGAGCGGCGGGCACGCCCTTGCCCGAGACGTCGGCCATCACCATACAGAGATGGTCGTCGTCGATTAAGAAAAAGTCGTAGAAGTCGCCGCCGACCTCCTTGGCGGGGTCCATGGTGGCGTAGATGTCGAACTCCTCCCTGTCGGGGAAGGCGGGATAGATGTTCGGCACCATGTCAGCCTGGATGCGCGAAGCCATATTCAGCTCGGTCTCGATGCGGGAGTTATCGAGCATCTTGGCGGCAAACTGTTCGTTCTGATTTTTCATGATTATCGCGAACATATAGACGGCCGCGCCGACGGTGGCGAAGATTATGAACTGTATCTCGCTGTAAATCGCCTGAAGCGCCATGGCGACAACGGGAGCTATCATATAGTTCCAGAAGGCCGTTTTGACGTAGCGGTCTATATTTTTGCGGTATTTAATGAGCATGACCATATCGACGACGAGCATGATGAAAGGGCTGAGGTTGGAAAGGAGATAGAGCGCGCCTCTCGTATACTCGTTCGCGTCGGTGAAATAGAAGATATTTACGTTAAATACCGCAAGCAACGCGACGTGCAGGGCAAGTACCCCGTAAAGCCCTATAAATACGCGCTTCGCCGTCTTTTCGGGCGCTTTGGAGACGACGAGCACGAGAAGCGACATCATGTGCGCCATAAGTCCCGCCGAAAACATCTCGGCGAAGGTTATGACGTAAAGCGCAGTCTGCACTTCCCCGCCCGGGGCGCCTTCCATAAGACGGCGGACGAGGTGGGCGGTGACGTAGAAGACTATCAGGACGAAGAAAACCTGAAAATATCTTCTGACCTCCTTGCGAAGATGGAGCGAAGAGGTTATCTGCATAAAGCAAAGTCCGCAGACGCCGATGCCTCCGGCGATCAGCAGCACGTTTATAAGTTCGGGAACGGTTTCGATCATTTTGATCCCCGCCTTTCGCGGTAAGCTTTTTTACTCGATTTCGAGGATGTCGGAGAAACCCGTGACTTCGAATATCTCGGCGACGGTCTCGTTGATGTTTTTGACCGTCATTTTGCCCTGACGGTTCATTATCTTCTGCGCTGAGAGGATGACGCGGAGACCCGCGGAGGAGATATACTCCAATTTGGCGAAGTCGAGGACGAGAGCGGTCACTCCGTCGAGCGATTCCTTTAACGAAGCTTCGAGCTCGGGCGAGGTGGTGGTGTCGAGGCGACCCTCGACGGAAACGGTGAGGTTTTCGCCTTCTTTGTTTTTCACGATCTGCATTTTTTGGTCCTCCTTGAAATATTTTAAGACGTTTTCCCGCCGCGTTTTTAAGGCGCGGGGGATCAGAGGTCAATATTTATATATCAGTATATCATAATTTATTTTGGTTTTCAATGCCAAAAGGATAAAAAACGGATATAAAAAAGCGTCCGTGTCGGACGCTTTTTATTTTTGCGGTTTATTGTCAGTAGACTATTTCGAGGTTGCCGAAGCTGACGGCGGCCTTTATGCGAAGGACGTAGGGCGCGTCGGGCGCGGGAGAGCCCTCGACGCCCTTGCCCGAGAAGGCGCCGTTAGTCGAAAGCTCGGCGCGGACGCACTGCGGAAGCTTTACGACGGCCTCGGCGAAGGAGGCATTTACCTCGAGCTCGGCGCCGTCTCCGAACTCGCGGACGTCGCGAAGGTCAAGCGTGAAGTCGCCGAAGGAGACGTTTACCTTGCCGCCGTTTATTTTCTCGGCCCGACAGATTATGCAGTCGTCCCCGAAGCTCGCGTTATAGGAGATGACGCCGTCTGTGTCGGAGTATTCGGACTTGAGCTTTTCGCCCTTGGCGCCGTTTTCAACGACGGTCGCGCCGCCGAGCTTCTTGCGCTTTTTAATAAACTGCTTGACTATTATCGACACGCCGACAATTACCAGCACCGCGGCAAGCAGTATCAGCCACACGTTGCCCTGAATCACTCCGAGATTGTTAAGCAAGAAGATAACGCCGACGGCGATAACGCCGAGCGAGAAGCCCGAAAACTCGTGCGAGAAGCAACCCGAGAGTCCGACGAAGATTATGGCCGACGGCCATAAGATATCCCAGAAGGAAAGGTTCGTAAACCACTCGGGCTTAAAAATGGTAAATAAAAGCAGAACGCCGGCGAGTATGACGAAGACGCCGAAAATAAGTCCGACGGTCTTGCCCGCCTTCCACTCCCACGCCCAGTTCGCTTTGCCGCTTTTCTTTTCGGTCCCGTTTTCGAGGACGACGGTCGCCGCGGAGCTCGCGCCGAGGAGCGTGTCGGTGCTTACGCCGAGCGCGCCGGCGATAAGCGGAAGCGCCGTCACGTCGGGACACGATTCGTCGGTCTCCCACTTGCTCACGGCCTGCGGCGTGACGCCGACGGCGTCGGCAAGCTGTTTCTGAGTGAGTCCGCGCTCTTTTCTGAGGCGCTGGATCCTCTTTCCCATAGATTCGGTAGACATATTTAATACCTCCGTAAATAATTAACCGTTATTTTTTTCGCGGGAAGGCCGTGACGTCTTTCGGCCTTTCCCTTTACCCGATATAATTATACCACAATCGCGAAAAATGTCTATAACTTATTCGGAGAGTGGCAAAAACAACCGCCGTTTTACCCAAACAACCGCGGGTTGAGCCCGTCGGAGGCATTTTTTTGTTTGAAACGTATTGCAAAGAGGCGAGAAATTATTTATAATTATCGTATAATAATTCATTACGACCGAGGCAAACGACCGACTATGGAACTTATCGCGAAATACCAGCTCGACATTATGCTTTTTATGTGCGGTATGTGCGGCATACTCGCCGTCATGACCGCGCTCACGAAGTCGCTTCCGCAGCTGACGAGGCGGATACTTATCGCCATGGAAGTTTCCGCCATGCTTCTTTTGCTTTTCGACCGTTTCGCCTATATTTACAGAGGCGACGTAAGCGGCCTCGGCTTCGTGATGGTCCGCGTAAGCAACTGCGGCGTCTACGTTATGTCGCTTTTTATTCCCTTCCTCGTCACCCGTTTCGTAAACGATATCTGCATAAACGAGGTCGGCCTTAAAAAAACGCCCGCCCTCCTTGTCGCCGCCGACGCCGTTTTCGGAGTCGGTATGGCGTTAGTCGTTATCTCGCAGTTTACGGGGCTTTACTACACCTTCGACGCGAACAATAACTATCAGCGCGCGCCCCTAAACGTCCTTTGCTACGCGGCGCCCATCGTCATACTTATCCTGCAGGAGCTTACGCTCTTCAGATACCGTAAAAAGGTAAAGAAAAACATCGTCCTGTCGCTGATGATATCCATAGCTTTGCCTATGGTCTCGTCGGTGCTGCAGATCTTCGCCTACGGCGTTTCGATAATAAATATGACGACGGCGCTCGTGGTCTGCGTCTTTTACACCTACGCCCTCAACTTTTTGAGCGAGGCGGCCGAGCGCGCGAGGATGCGCGAAATAGAGTTTTACAAGCAAGGCAGAGAAAAAGAGGCCGCCATGTTCAAAGAGACGACGGAGGCGCTCGCCAACGCCATCGACGCCAAGGACAAATACACCCGCGGCCACTCGACGAGAGTCGCCTCCTATTCCCGCTATATCGCGAAGGAGGCGGGACTTCCGGAGAAAAAGTGCGACGAGGTCTATTTCGCGGGACTGCTTCACGACATCGGCAAAATCGGCGTGAGCAGCGAAATAATACATAAAAAAGGAAAGCTCAGCGACGAGGAGTTCGAGCAGATAAAGACCCACGCCGAAAAAGGCGAGCAGATTCTTTCGATAATAAAACACGCCAACTATCTCGGCGTCGGCGCGAGGAGCCACCACGAACGCTACGACGGCGGAGGATACCCCGACGGACTTTCGGGCGAAGACATCCCCGAGATCGCCCGAATAATCGCGGTGGCGGACGCCTACGACGCCATGACCTCCGAGCGAAGCTACAGAAAGCCGCTCGAAAAGGATAAGGTGCAGAGCGAGCTTAAAAACGGGATGGGAACGCAGTTCGACCCCGTCTTCGCGAAGATAATGCTGAAATACTCGGAAAACGGAATTCAGAAATAATAAAAAACAGCGGAGTTTTAACCCGCTGTTTTTTATTTTTCTATCTTGTAATAGCTGAAATCTCTGTCTTCCTTTATAAGCGAAAAACCGACCTTTTCAAGAACGTGCCTGCTTCTCGTGTTCGTCTTCAGCGCGTCGGCGTAGAGAACGGGTATGCCGAGCTTTTCGAAGACGAATCGGACGGCGAGCCGCTCGGCCCTCGTGCCGATGCCTCTGTCCTTATAGGAGGCGTTTTTAAGCATTATGCTCATGGTCGCGCATTTTCCGAGCTCGATATTCTTGATTATTATCTCGCCCGCTATGTCGTCGTCCTCCATTATGGCGAAGGTTATGCGGTCGAGGTTTTTCTGCCTTTCGATATAGCGCTCGACCTTCTCGACCGAGTAGACGTAGGGCTCGAACTCCTTTTGGTCGACGTAGAGGTCGCGGTCGTTTTTATACTCTTTGAAAAAGGCGTGATACATTTCGTCCGTCATCGGAACGAGCTTGATTTCAGGCATCAGGATCACCCGTTAAGATTTGGTTTTGATTATAAGTCTGCCTATCGGGTTTTCGGTCTCGCCCTTGGCGTAAACCGTCTCATACTGCGGGCAGCCTGTCATTACGTCGTCGAGATACCACCGGTTTATCACGGCGTCGGACGGGAATATATCGTATTTGTCGAGCACGGTCGGCTTATAGTTTTTATCGAAGGGCGCGATTGTTCCGACCTGCTTGAATATCGCCAGCGCGACGCCGTCGGTGTCGATGTCAAGCGTCGAGTCGCCCGTCATTTCAAAGCCGTTTGCGTAGACGCAGTATTTTAAGAACCGCCTTCCGTCGGTCGACCTCGAGCGAACTCTGACGTAGGAATCGGCGATAAGAAACCTGTTCGATTCCCGGATTCCCTTCCAGGATTCTATCGCTATGGGATCGCCCTTAGACGAAATGTCTATATCGAGATTTCCTCTTATCACCTCTACGGCGGGCGCAGACACCGCTCCCATTCCGCCGTCTTCATCGTCTAAGTCGCCCTTTATAGAAACCTCGGAATCTATAATGGATATTTTACCGATATTGTTGAATACGTGCATAATCGTAGCGCTGTAAATGAAGTTCTTATCGTGGTCCGACGAGCTGACCGTGATATTGAGTCTGCTGCCGTCGAACAACGATATTTCGCCTTTTGAGAATATGGCGGAAAGGCTGTTTATGGAGTGGCCGTCGGGAAATCTCTTGCCGTCGGCGACAAGCATCATATTAACTGTCGCGCCTCTTAAGCTTACGCAGCCCGCGGCGGCGATTCCGTAAAAATCGTTTCTGCCCTTTTGGGCGGGCGCGCTCGTCGTGAGGTTTATTACGGCGCCGTTCTCTATTACGATCTGACCGTATATCAAGCCTCCCGGCTCTTTCATCTTTTCAGATTCGACCGTCTTGAAGAGAAATCCGTTCAAGTCGGCGTCGATTCTCACGCCGTCCGTAACTATGATATCGTAGGCCGAAATGCCCGAGGCCGCCTCGTCTGACATCTTTCCGAAAATCATATCGCATTCGACGGTCACCCTGGTGTTGGCGTTTATCGCGGTCTTGCCGCCCGCGAGCGAGAGAAGACCGTCGCCCTCGAAAACGACGTTTTCACATTTCGAATTCTCTCGAAAATCGAAGTTGAAGAGGTTGTAATCGACGCCGCAGTTGCTTATAATACTGTTTTCGCCGTTTATTTTTACGGTGAAGGTGTCGCTCTGATAATCGTTAAACGTCATATTGAAGGCGTGGGTATAGTCGCAGACGGAGTTCGCGAGGTTCAAAACGGCGTTTTCGAAGACGGCCTCGTCGCCCGCCTCGTTAAGGGAAACCGTGCCTTTTCCGAGCCCGACGGAGGCGAGGTCTATGGTCTTGCCCGCTTTCAGCGGATAGCCGCCGACCGTGATGAGGTCGACAAATTTATCGGCGTCCGTGACCCTTATCACCGACGTTTCGGTCTGAAAAACAACGTCGTTTACGTCGGTTATCAGACATCTGTAGCAAAGCTCGCCGTCGCCGCCGTCAAACGAGGTGACGCAAGGATTTAAAAGCGTCTTTTTCCGTGCAGAGTCGCCTTTGAGGTCTACCCACTCGTAGCCGTCTTTGGAATTTCCTTTTCGCGTCTGCCACCTGTAAGACTTTACGAGCGACTCGTCGTTCACCCCCACGGTGAGGGTGAAGCCTTCGGAGACGGCGACTTCAAAGTCCGTCGCCGGCTGTTTTACAATCTTGAGCGTGTCGGCTTTACCGCATCCGACGAGCGCCGCAAGCGCGAAAAGCGCCGTGAAGACAAAAACCGCGACTTTCTTTTTCATAACGTCTCTCCTTTTTTCGGCGATGTGATCGGCTTATTCATATTTTTATTATATTATTATTTATCCCGCGTGTCAAGGGCGGCGGGATTTCGTCTTAAGCGCGTCGACCCGCGATTTCTTATTTCAGCCCGTCTATCCAGTTGCGAAGTTCGGATTCCGAAACGCTTCCCGGAAACCGCCTGCCGTCGAGCCAGTTCCCGCTTTTTGCGTTATCCGCGAGGTTTTTGCCGCTTTTGCCGATGCCGCTGCTCCCGGACGTGCAGAACGGTATCACAGTAATACCTTCAAAGCTGTAACTCTCAACGAAAGTGTCCATTATGCGCGGCTCCTCGCCCCACCAGATGGGATACCCGATATAGATTTTCTCATACCCTTCGAGCGATATTCGTTCGCTCCCGATCTCCGGGCGGACGGATTTGTCGTTCTGCTCCTTTGTGGCGCGGCTGTTTTGGTCGTTCCAGTTGAGGTCCGCCGACGTGTATGCCTGCTTCGCCTTTATTTCGTAAAGATCCGCGCCTTCGATCGCCGCGATCTTTTCCGCAACGCCCTTTGTGGTGCCGGTCGCCGAGAAGACGGCGACGAGGACGGTCTTATGCTCCGTTTGAGTTTCCTGCGATCCTGCGGTTTCCGAAGATGCGCTTTCGGCGCTCTTCGAAGACTCCGTCGCCGCGCTTTCGGGGGCGGATGCGTCGCTTCCGCTTTCAGGCGCGTTTGACGGGGAGCTTTCGCCGCAAGCCGCCGGCCCTATCAGCATAAGGGCGGCGATAAGTATGATAAAAATCCTTTTCATTCCGTTGTTCCTCCGTTATTTCAGTTTGCAGTATTCTTCGTCCGACACGGCCTCGCACCATTCGGTGCTTACGTCTTCGCCCGCTACCTCGATCGCAAGGTGAGAGAACCATTCGTCCGGCGCCGCACCGTGCCAGTGTTTGACGTTTGCCGGGATATTGATCACGCTCCCCGGAGTCAGCTCGACGGCGTCCTTGCCCCATTCCCGATAATATCCTCTGCCGCCGACGCAGATAAGCGTCTGGCCGCCGCCGCTTTTTGCGCGGTGGATATGCCAGTTGTTGCGGCAGCCGGGCTCGAACGTGACGTTGTATATCGGGACCTGTTCGGTCGATACGGGCGCGAGATAGCTCCTCCCGACGAAATACTTTCCGTACGGATTCGGCTCGCCTACGGGAAAAAAGATCGACTGTTGATACCGGTCCTTTTCGGTCGCCGCCGGCGTTTTTTCGTTCCATATTTCCTTTGCCAGACGGAAGACCGCCCAGCCCTTCGGCCAGCCGACGTACATCGTCGCGTGGGTTATGATCGCGGCGATCTCTTCCTTTGTCACGCCGTGCGCTTTCGCGTTCTGCAAATGATACGTCAGGGATGAATCCGTGATTCCCGAAGCCATCAGCGACACCACGGTCACGATGCATTTCGTCTTTACGTCTGTCGCTTCCTCGTTCCACACCTCTCCGAACAGGACGTCGTCGTTCAGGCGCGCGAATTCGGGCGCAAAATCCCCGAGTTGATCTCTTCCTGCGGTCTGCACGATTTTTTCAGCCATTTTGGTTTCCTCCGTCGTTATTTTCTCAAAAACCGATCGTCCGAATCGGGCGCGTCCGTGAAACTATACCGCTCCGCCGTCATATGCAGATCATATTTTTCCCGCAGCCGCGCCAGCCGCTTCATCATAGGGCTTGCGTGGTGCGCGTCGATCGCCTTCTGATCGCGCCATTTGTCGATAAGGAGCACTGTCTCGGGATCGTCGAGGGGAAGAAAATACCGGTATCCCAGATTGCCGTCCTCCCTGCGGATTGCATCCGCGATCCCGCTGCGCTCCATTTCCTCCGCGAATTGCCGCGCGCTGCCGTTTCTGCCGCGGTAATACAGATTTACCGAAATGCTCATTGTCTATAAAGCTCCTTTCCGCCTTGACAGGTCCGCTGACGCTTTGCCGTTAGCGGCGCTTGCTCCGGCCGTTTCCGGATTTCACATCAACGCTTGCTCCTATGTTTTTCTTGCTCATCTTATGTCGCTGCCCCGCGCCCACGCGCCGAGCGCGATTTTCGGTAAGTTTTTCATAAAGATGATCCTTTTATAATCCTGATATCAAAGCAATTTAATAAGGCAGTTAAACGTGATCTCGTAAACGGAGCGGTAAACGAAACCGACGTCCGCTTCGCGCATCGCCGAACGCTGCTTTTCGGTTACGGCAGTGTAAGGATAGATGCCGAACATGAACGGGAAGAAGATATAGGCGATATTTTGAATATCCGCAGCGCTCTTTTCGGGGCAGAATTTCGTGAGGATCATGCGGCAAAGCTCCATGGAACGCCCGTAGGCTTTTTTGAAATCCGTCAGGAGTTCGATCCTGCAGTTTGCTTCCATATCGTAGTTGTTCATCGAAAGCAGCTTCAGAAGCTGCACGCGGTCGGTAAGCGACCGGGCGATCTTTTCCGCGATCTCTTCTTTGCCGAGTTTTTCGTTATCCTCAAGGATCGAGGCGAGCGCCGCGTTCCACCGGTCGTATTCCCTCTCGAACAGCGCGAGGAATATCTCCTCTTTCGTTTGAAAAGAGTTGTATATCGTAGGGCGCGAGAACGGGACTTCCTCTCCGATCTCTTTCAGCGTGATCTCCTTGAAGCTCATGGTCTGATAGAGCTTTTCGCAGGCGTTCACGATCTCCTCGCGGCGGGACGCGATCTGCTCCGCTGTTTTCTTTACCATTTTTCCGCCTCCCAAAATTTTTTGACACCGTGTCAGTATTCGTATTATATCACGATTTTGACACGGTGTCAATATGTTTTTGAGGATTTACAAAATATTTAATATCGGATATCGATGAATAATCTAAATGATAACGGTTTTGACCAGACTTCTAAAAAAGTATTTACCGTACTGTTTTTCGCGCCTTTGATCTCGATGAACATACCGCCGTCCTCCTTACCTGCCGAACAGACCGCGCTTTTTGTATTCTTCCGACGAAACGGAAACGAAAGTGTAACCCGTATCTGTTATCGCCTTTTTCAGCGCTTCTTCGTCGACGGCGCCGTCAGATAAAAACGTCGCCTCGCCGCTTTTTCTTGACGCCGATACCTTTTTCACGTCCGGAAACGCCCTTCTTATCGTGTCGCAGATATGCGCCTCGCACATACCGCACATCATTCCGTCGATTTTCACCGTGATCTTATTCATAAAAACCTCTCATTCCGCGTTTTTGAGCGCTTC